>JABMMZ010000101.1 GCA_013205405.1 Bacteroidota bacterium
GGATTAGGCATGTCAAATTTTACTTTAGCTTCTGTTATTACATTGTCGTTATTAGTTATTACCCAGCCATACGCTTTTGGATTAGCTACTACTGTTGTATTGTTTCTAAAAGTAAATACAATAGCTTCTGCTGTTTGTTTAACAGCATTAAATGTTTCATGATTGTAAATCATGCCATTATCACTCGCCCCAATTATTAATTCTTCATCACTATTAATCAATTCTTTGGCTTTGAGACAAGTTACAGCTTGTCCCTCCGTCAGTTCAGTTAATTCAATAATATGTAAATCAGAAAAATATTGTTTTAACGATTTGTCAATTTGAAATTCTGAAACATGAAAATCTCTGAGAATAAAAATATCTTTATCTGCCTGTGGCAAGGCTTTGCTTGCTTGCACTACCATAGGCAAATTCATAACAGGTAAAAGCGGCTTGGGTGTTGTGTAGCCCTCATTTACAAAACGACTGCCAGCACCCGCCATTGGTATTAGTTTTATCATTTGCTGTAGGCTTCAAAAATGTTACTCCAATTATTATATTCCATCATATCTTCTGGTGTTCCCAATTGGCAAAAATGCGGTATTTTATCGTAAACTAAAATATCCATTTTATCTTTCAACATAAGATTATAAACCAAACTAATATAATATTCGCCATTTAAGGTTATCTGTTCATCCATTAGTTGTTGAAAATACTTTTTTACATACTTACCTTTATCAAAATAATAGGTTCCTGCCGAATGATATCCCAAACTTTTATCTGCCTCAAAACTAAATTTTTCTTTAATCTCTTTTAGATTCATGTTAGAATCCACTTGGCAGCCAGCATATAAATTATTGAGGTGCAATAAATGTGGATGAAACCCAGTGTAGCATGGTATGGCACCAGCATATTGATGATTTAAAATTTTTTGTTTAAAATCAGTATAGTCCCAATTCATAAAAAAATCGCAATAGTTGCAAACCACGGGTTCTTCATCCTCTATTAAATCAAAAATTTGAGCTACTGTATAAACAGGCCCTAGCTTATGTTCATTAATGCCTACTATGTTTGCCGTTGGTATAATGTTAAGTAGGGTTGCTTCTAAATTTAATTCTGAGTCTTGCAACATATCATTTCTACATATAAAAATGAAATTGGTTTCAGTAGGAAATAAACTAGCCACATATTCAATAATGGGTTTGCCATGCATTTCTATTAAAGCTTTATAGGTTGTATAACCCGCTTTTATAAAACGACTTCCTTGTCCTGTCATAGGTATAATTACTTTCATAGCAGACTTAAAAGTAGTTGAGGATAATCCGTATAAAAATGTTGAACACCCATATTTAAATATTTTTTCATTTCACTTTCATCATTAATAAGACAAGCACCAAAGCGAATATTGCTTTTCTTTACAGTATCTATCTTTTCTTGCGTGATGCCTTGCCACTCATACATTAAAGTTTCAAAATGATATTGTTTGGCAATGAATAAATCAGTTTCAAAATCGGTATGCGGGGGCCTATCCCAAAACACAGGAATACTGGAATCTATTTGTTTAACTTCAATTAAATATTCGCAATTGGTATCATTAAAACCTATTTGAGATAAAAGATTTAAGTCTTTAACCAAGTTATAAGCTAATTTTACCAATCCATAATTTTTGGGTTGAATTGAAATGCATGTATTCGTGTTTTTAACGAGTGATAATACGTCAGACAAAAGGGGTAAATAATATGGAGTATTTGGATTAAAATATTGCCCGAAATTGAGTGCCATTAATTCCTCATATTTTGATTGTGTTACAATTTTTGAAATGCCTGTCACTCTCTCTGTAGTGGTATCATGTGTTACCACTAATTGGCCGCAAGCCGTTAGTTGTATATCTAATTCCAACCAACTGCAACCCATGGCAATGGCACTTTCAAAAGCTGGCATTGTATTTTCAGGAAAAACACTCATATTGCCTCTATGAGCTGCTACACCATTTCCAAAATTCATAATGCAAAAGTAAGGAAATTTAGAATTGAAGTTTAAAAATACTATTATCAATAAACTATATTTTCTTATATTTTGAATAAAATGAGTACATTTTTTATCTCACTACGTTCACTAAAAATATTACAGAATAACCAACTCTAACAACAATTAACATTAACCCAAATAACTAATAACTTAATAACCAATAACTATTAGTAAATAAGAATGACCCAAATATTATCTATTTTTGCACCTACATTATGGCAAAGCAGCAAGAAGGTATTCAAATTAATAAATATGTAAGTAATAGTGGCTTTTGCTCTCGCAGAGAGGCTGATAAGCTGGTAGAGCAGGCGCGAGTTACTATTAATGGTCAAATAGCGATGGCTACTAGCCGTGTAAAAATGGGTGATAAAGTAGCAGTAGACGATGAGTATTTGAAAAGTAATAAAAAAGAAAGTTTGTATTTGGCTTTTAATAAACCTAAAGGGATTAGCAGCACAACTGATGCAAATGATAAAACAAATATCATTAGTTTCATTAATTACCCCAAACGTATTTTCCCTATTGGCAGACTAGACAAGGACAGTAATGGCTTAATATTATTAACAGATGATGGGGATATTGTCAATAAAATATTACGGGTTGGCAATAACCATGATAAAGAATATTTGGTAACTGTAGATAAAGCGATTACCCCAGAATTCATTCAAAAAATGAGCAGTGGTGTTCCCATTTTAGAAACCACTACCCTGCCATGTAAAGTTAAACAAGAAGGTAGCAAAAAGTTTAAAATAATATTAAAACAAGGTTTAAATAGACAAATTAGACGAATGTGCGAGCATCTTAATTATGATGTTATTGAACTTAAAAGAACACGCATAATGCATATTGAATTAGATAAATTACCTTTAGGAAAATGGCGTAAATTAACCTCATTGGAAATGGAAAGGCTTACAGAAAAACTATCTAATTCAAGCAAAACAGAAGAAGCTTCAAGCACTCCAAAGGTAAAAAGCAATTTATTAGAAAAGCCTAAAAGAAAATTTTACAATTACGATAAGAAAGATGGAAATGGTAAACCAGCCCTTACTTTTAAAGGTACTAAAGAAAATACTTTTAAACCAGCAACAAGTAATACAACAAAAAAAAGAGTAGGCGGAGGTAAACCACCTGTTGAAAAACCACCTGCAAAAAAGGTAAAAACAGCCTATGTGCCTAAGCCGAGTAAAGGCAGAAATAGATAGACAAGATTTCTTCATTTAATAATTGTAAAAATATTGTCATTAAAATAAAAATGGTGCAATATTATTTTACTACTTGCGTTAGGTGAGTATATGTATAAATTATATCTGTTAAGTATTTTATATTGCTGTGGCCAAATTATTAAATCTGATTACAAAGAGGAAGCCAATGATTTAATTGAAAGTTATATCTTATTAGAACGTCTAAAGACGCCCGAAAATTTTAATAGGATACTTACAGATAGCAGTAGTTTTGGATATTACTTGCAACATTTACCTCTAAAACCAATAGACAGCAAAGTATTATTATACAACGGTGAAACCAAAGAAAACAATGATATATATTGTGCAGTAGTAAACATGGATATTGGTAAAAAAGATTTGCAGCAATGTGCAGATGCTTGTATGCGTTTAAGAGCAGAATATTTGTATCATAAAAAAAGGTATAAGGATATTCAATTTAAATTTGTGGCTGATAACAAATGGCATACTTATTTAGACTATATTAAACAGGATTATTCATACAAAAAATTTAGACTATACATGGAATATGTATTTAATTATGCGAATACCGCTTCACTTAAAAAACAATTAAATACTGTTCCTTTTTATCAAATGGAAATTGGAGATGTTCTAGTGCAAAGCGTCAACCCTTATGGACATGCAGTAATAATAGTAGATATTTGTGAAAATATGAAAGGCGAAAAGCAATATATGTTGGCTCAAAGTTATATGCCTGCTCAAGAAACTCAAATATTGGTAAATCCAAACACCTTAAAACCATGGTTTAATAAGCCTGATGGCTCTGTAATAAACACTCCTGAATGGACTTTTGATACAGCAGATTTAAAAAGATGGTAATTCAATGCCGTCTAAAATTAAGCCATTAACTATCCATAAAACTTTCAAACAATTACCTTATTTTTGAAACTTTAAATTCATGTTTAGCAAACCCATTTTTATTGTATTAATTAGCCTGATATCGATAGTATCCTGTAGGAAGGATGATAATATTTTAAAAGAATCTGGCACGCTTAAATTTAGCAAGGATACTGTATATTTTGATACCGTTTTTACAAGATTAATAGGCAGTCCATATCCACGTTCTGTTAATAAACAATTTAAAATTCGAAACCCTTATAACAAAACTGTAAATATAAATGCAAGACTTATGGGAGGTCTATCCTCTTCTTACCGCATAAATATAGATGGTGCAACCGGAACAGTATTTAAGGAAATAGAAATACTACCTAAAGACAGTGCTTGGGTATTTGTAGAATGCACTTTAGAACCTAACAATTTAAGTAATCCTGCCTTGGTTAGAGATAGTATAGAGTTTGAAACCAATGGTAATTTACAATATGTGCAATTAGCTGCTTATGGCTGGGATGCTTATTACTTTAAAGACACAGTGCTAGCCAATAGTAATGAAAATTGGGTGCTAACTAATAAACCTTATGTATTGGTAAACGTAGTAATTGTAGACGAAGGCAAAACTTTGACAATTGGACCAGGCATACATATTTATTCTACTACTAACTCATTTGTTTTTGATACAACTGGCAAAAAGAATTCAGTAAATTCTTTAAATGTATTAGGGACTTTAAAAGTGAATGGCACCAAATCGAACCCTGTGATTTTTGAAGGTGATAGATTAGATAATAATTATGCAAATAGAGGTGGACAATGGCAAGGCGTTGGTTTTTTTAGGTCAAGCACAAATAGCACCATTAACCATGCTATTATTAAGAATGCTACTGTTGGCGTTAGGATAGATTCCTTGAGTAACAATACAAATCCTAAATTAACAATTACCAATACTATTATTAAAAACATGAGTGGCTTTGGTATCTGGGGCCGAACAGGCAGTATACTAGCCGAAAATACGGTTGTTAATAATTGTGAAATAGCTACATTTTACGGTCAAATAGGTGGAGAATATAGCTTTACCCATTGCACTTTTAACAATGCTAGTTCAAGTGGAAAAGACCCTCATTTTGTATTTAGCAATCAATTGCGAAATGACAATAAAGTAGTTATCAAAATTTATCCCTTGGGTGTAGGTTTTACAAATACTATTATATGGGGTAATAATGAGACGGAAGTAGGCACCGACTTGAGTGCACCTCTACCTGTAAATGCTTTTACTAACTGCTTAATAAAATCTAAAAACAGTTTTACAAACAATAATATTTTCAACCGCAACCCATTATTTGAAAATGCAGGACAAAGTATTTTGAAATTAAAAACAGGTTCTCCAGCAATTAATGCAGGTACTTTGACAGCTATAACATCTGATATAGAGGAAAAATCGAGAAGTAACCCACCTGATATTGGCGCTTATGAGTTTTAATTATACCGCTACAGGTGCTTTAATAGACGCTTCAGGCTCATAATTTTCTAAAGTAAAATCTTCTAATTTAAAGTCAAATATAGAATTAACACTTGCATTAATTTTCATTGTAGGGTAAGCCTTTGGTGTGCGTGACAATTGCAATTCTACCTGCTCATAATGATTGGTATAAATATGAGCATCGCCAAAAGTGTGCACAAAATCGCCAACATCTAAATTGCAAACTTGTGCTAACATCATGGTAAGTAATGCATAAGAGGCAATATTAAATGGAACGCCTAAAAAAATATCGGCACTGCGCTGATATAATTGACAGCTAAGCTTACCTTTAGTTTCTCCAACTTCCGTATTTGGAGGAGCCACATAAAACTGAAATAAACAATGGCAAGGCGCCAAGGCCATTTTAGGAATATCTGCTGGGTTCCATGCTGAAACAATAATTCTGCGGCTATCTGGATTTTTCTTCAATGTTTCTACCACCTCTGTTATCTGGTCTATTACTGTGCCTTCGGGAGTTGCCCAACTGCGCCATTGCTTGCCATAAACAGGTCCTAAATTGCCATTTTCATCGGCCCACTCATCCCAAATACCTACTTTGTGCTCTTTTAAATATTGAATATTAGTATCACCTTGCAAGAACCAAAGTAACTCATGAATAATAGATTTTAAGTGAACTTTTTTAGTAGAAATAAGCGGGAAACCTTCATTTAAATTAAAACGCATTTGATAGCCAAAAACACTCTTAGTTCCCGTTCCAGTACGGTCTGCTTTAAAGGAACCATTCTGATAAACATACTTTAAAAATTCTTCGTATTGATTCATAATTAGATAAAGGCAAAGTTAGTGCACTAAAGAATTATTAAAAAACCGAATTAATAACAAGTTATGAGGTTCTAATTTAATTCAGAAACACTTGTACTTTTATTGAAATTTCTAGTTATAAACATTACCGAAATAAGAATAATAAACGCCAATAAATTGCCTATTAACAATGAATAATCTAGTGTTTAAGTAATTTTATGTAGTAGCCAAACTTTAATCTCCTGATATATTCTTAATCACATTATCGTCTGCGCTGTTCATCACAAAATTTCTTGCTACGTTATGACGAGGCTTATGACCACTAATCGGGTCAATACCCGTTTTTGTACAAATTCGTTTTAATGCCCCATTATGTTTGGCACAAACAGATGAGAGACAAACTAGGTTTCAATTGGGGTCCTTGTGGTAGAATTGGCAAGCGTCACCACTAGATTTTATGCCTTGAGACCTATTAAACTCAATAGACCAATGGCGAGAAACAAATTGTATTTTTTCATTGTTATGATTTTAATTTTATTATTATTTAATAAAAAAAAAGCGCCCTTAAATGGGCGCCTCCGATAAAACGATGCTGTATGCTTAATTTTTGATGATTTTCTTATTTAGCACCCCAGTTGCTGTTTTTACCTGAACAAAATAAATACCATTGGTAAAATCTGATAGATTCACAGCGGTTTCTTCTGTCTCGACAACGATAGATTTAATTTGTTTGCCACTCACGTCCGTTACATTTAGAAAGCTATTAATCGGAGCTTTAACATAAAAAATGTCATTGCTCGGATTTGGATATATTGAAAGAGTTAAATTTTCTTTATTTTCAATGCTAGTAGAAGTAATCGCATTTCTGAATGTTGTATTGTACGTAGGATTCCCTTGTCCGGTCGGAGGCGTAAATACCCTGGTTTCGGCAAGTGGTACTGGGTAACCATCTACCCACCAATGATACATATCAAGTGAAGATTTATATTTAGTCGGATCTACAGGATTATCATCCGTATAGGATCTTAAAACGTTTAATAACACTGCATTAGAATAGGATTTGCCATCAGGCATAATTAAAGTTCCAGATGATATCCATGTAACATCAATTTTATCTGTTCTATAGACAGTATATGTCATAATATTAAAAACGCCATTGCCTGTGTGTGTATAAGGTGCTTGATTTGGTTTGATTGGCCATACGTGCATTATAACCGGCGTTGAGTAAAGCCTTTGTGGAGCAAATTGAGAAGCAGGATTGCCCCAGTATGTATATTCGTTGCCATTATAACCCACAAAAGATTCATCAGCAGAGCCAATTCGTCTAACGTGTGTAGCTTTCGAAAATATACTTGCCGAAGTCGATGTGGAAGCAGGTAATAATTTAAAGTTACTCTGGGTTGCAGTTACCTCTTTTGAAAAATCCCAAACTCCATTCACGAGAACATTACTAACAATACTCGCCATAGTTTGAAGGTTAAATTCTACTCCTTCTGCAGGAATTGTTGGTGCGTTAATCGTTTGTGATAAACAAACAAGGTATGAACCCATAAAAAGGGTCGTGAGTAATAGTGTTTTCATGTTTTTATTTTTTTATAAATTTTGGTTCTACAAATATAATAAAATTTAACAAATAATAAATTAATTATATAATAATTTAACAAAAAAGCTAAAATAGAATTAAATATAACACAATAATTTTAATTATTAACACGTTGTGTATTTAGATAATGAGTTCTTTGAGTGTCCAATTTCATATCTGTAAACCTGACACTTTTGCTCAATTTAATGCTCGCGTATGGCGGAATTGCCATAAATATTTGGGCGAAAATATAGTAACTTCGTAATAGCGAGTTAAATAATTATTTTGTTACAGGAAGAAGGTCCTGTTTGCGTAATGTGGGGTGCAAAGCAAAAGGAACATTATTAGGGTTCAAAAAACGAGAAATCTAACTGTGACGTTTCAAATCCATTAAAATCTTAATCGATTGTTCTACATCCTTCTCATGAACAACAAGCGCCAATTCATTTCCAGTAGTCATGATTTCAATGAGATTTATTCCCTCCCATGCCAATTTTTTCAGAATATAATAAGTGGTTCCAATTACTTCACTGTATATTGGCGGAAGAGTTATCGAAATGGAAGCAAGATTTTTAAAATTTGATTTCATATGCTCCTCCTTAAAAATGCGTTCTATAGCCTCTTGTTGATTGGAGGTTATTATATAGGAGGTCTCTCTCAGTCCTGAGTAAACATTGAAAAAGCAGGCTGGGTCCTCTTGGACTATTTTAAAGAGTTCCAATTCATTGCTTTTAAGTGATTTGGAATTTTCAAACGTGTAATCGTTAACATTCATGCGAACCAGAAAATCACCCAATTGACTCAACGCTTCCTTTATTCTAACATAGAGGTTTGGTGACGATTCTGAAGATAAGCGTTTTAGCGCCATAATAACTGCACCTTCTTTGATTTTTTCACCAGTAATTTGTTCGATTTCCGGTAGTATTTTTCGTGCAAGCGCAGAAATATTTACGAGATTCTCGGTTATTAATTCCCTGATAAAAGGACGTTTATTAATTATATCTTCTGTGATTGTACTAATTGAACTCATTCGTTATAGCAAATTAAGTACAATAATGTTGTTTTTTCATTTATTTATTTAAAAATTTAACAAATAGCACTTCTTATTACGCATGGGGTTCAACCCAAAAAACCTCAATTGACACCTCTCCAACTCGCCATTCCCCCTTCCAACTATACTATTACTGCACACCTACCAAAAAAAGGGTATTGTCATTGCTAAAAAAACTCTTTAACCAATTGGTTTACATTAACATGGTAGCCCCGAGCAGAATCGAACTGCTATCAAACGTTTAGGAAACGCTTATTTTATCCATTAAACTACAGGGCCATATTTGAATTAACCTCGGTCAAATTTAACCAAACTTAGTTGAGCATAGTTACAATCACTGCTCACTTCACTGCTCAGTTGAGTTTCCTAAAATAGGGAAACCCTTGGTTTCGTTGAGGTTAATCATTCAAAGAACTGTTTCATTTAAGAACCCGATATTCTATCCATTGAACTAAAGGGGGATTGAATTAGCTTTCAAAATTAAAGAAATTGATGCATTTATTATCTTTTGTTCCAAAACAAACTCAAATTATTACGATTTATCATACAAATTAAGTCTAATTATTACGGTTGATTGTTGAAATTAGCTCTAATTATTTCGGTTTAGGCAATTTTACTACCTGAAGAGGCGAACTCTTCAGGTTGCATTAGTTTTAAACTGCCATCAGCATTTTCTGCAAGCAATAACATGCCGTTACTTTCTATGCCTTTAATTTTGCGAGGAACTAAATTGGCCAATACACAAACTTGTTTTCCAATTAAACTTTCAGGTGAAAAGTACATTGCAATACCAGAGACAATGGTGCGCTGTTCAAAACCTAAATCAACTTTAAGTTTCAATAACTTATCAGCCTTCTCCACTTTTTCAGCTTCTAAAATAGTGCCCACTCTTAAATCTATTTTTGCAAAATCATCAAATGTAATGGTTGGCTTTAAATCTATTTCCGATGGGGTAACTGTATTTTCTATTTGAATATTTTCAGTCATTTTAAGTTTAGTAGCTTGTAGTTTGTCTATTTGTTTGGCAATTATTTCATCTTCTATATTCGAAAATAAATAAACCGTTTGCCCAATGGCATGGCCTGCTATCAATTGCTCAAAATTATTCTTTTTATAATTGGCTTTTTCAAAGTTTAAAATAGCATAAAGTTTTTGCGCAGTAAATGGCATAAAAGGCTCCATCCACCGAGCTAAATGTGCTGCCAATTGCAAAGAATGATACATAACAGTATCTGTTAAATCCTGATTGGTTTTTACTGTTTTCCATGGCTCATTATCTGCTAAATACTTATTACCTGCACGCGCTATATTCATATACTCCGCTAGTGCTTCGCGAAATTTAAAGTTTTCTATATTGGTTTCAATAGCCGTTTTACATCTTTCTAGTTCAGCCATTAAATCTATTTCCTTAGGACTAGTTTTTTTTGGAAAAGGCACTTTATCGCCATCATAAAACTTTTGAGTTAAAACTGCCACTCTATTAATAAAATTACCTAAAATGGCGACCAATTCACTGTTGTTGCGTGTTTGAAAATCTTTCCAACTAAAATCAGAATCCTTCGTTTCGGGTGCTATAGCCGTTAATACATAACGTAGTACATCTTCTTTACCTGCAAAATCTTCTAAATAATCGGCCATCTCTACACTCCATTTTCTGCTGGTACTCATTTTATCGCCTTCTAAATTTAAAAATTCATTGGCAGGTACATTGTCTGGCAAAATAAATTTATTAGTTCCCTTAAGCATGGCTGGGAAAATAATACAATGAAATACAATATTATCTTTTCCTATAAAATGTAATAAGCGTGTATCTTCTTGCTGCCACCATGTTTTCCAATCTTCAGCTTTTACATTTTTAAGAGTTGTATGTTGAGGGTAAGCATATTCAATTTTATTTTCAGCTAATTCCTTAAACAATGCTTTTGTTGCAGAAATATAGCCAATAGGTGCATCGAACCACACATACATAACTTTGCCCTCTGCATTAGGCAAAGGCACTTTAACACCCCAATCCAAATCGCGGGTCATAGCACGAGGGGTTAAGCCGCCATCTATCCAACTTTTACTTTGTCCGTAAACGGTACTTTTCCAATCATTTTTATGTCCTTCTACCAACCATTCTTTCAACCATGGTTCATAATCTTGTAATGGCAAATACCAATGCTTGGTTTCTTTTAAAATAGGCGAATTACCTGAAAGTGTGCTTAGAGGATTTATGAGTTCCTTAGGACTTAAAGTCTTGCCGCATTTTTCACATTGATCACCATAAGCATTGTTATAAGCACAATTGGGACAAGTACCCTTTATATATCTATCAGCTAAAAAAGTATTGGCTTGTTCATCAAAATATTGTTCACTTACTTCTTCCGTAAACAAACCTTTGTCATACATTTCTTTAAAAATTTCTTGCGCGGTTTCATGGTGCAATTGAGAGCTGGTTCGGTGATAAATATCAAACTGAATACCGAGTTGTTCAAAATTTAATTTCAACAAGTCGTGGTATCTATCAATAATAGCCTGACTTGTAGTTCCTTCTTTAGTTGCTTGAATAGGAATGGCCGTACCATGTTCATCGCTTCCACAAATAAATATAACCTCTTTTCCTATATTCCTTAAAAATCGCACATAAATATCTGCTGGCAAATATGCGCCAGCAATATGACCAATATGCTTAGGTCCATTGGCATAAGGCAAGGCAGCTGTAACAAGTGTTCTGTTAAATTTCGACATAAAATTAGGCACAAAGTTAATTGAATTGTTTTATTGTTCCTTCAATTGAATTTAGAAATTGAGAATCAGAGTGATGACCAATAAAAAATTTTAACATGTAAACTTTAAAAATAAATAATATTCCGAAAAAATAAAATACTAATAAAAATAAATGAGGATTGCTTTTAAAAATTTATTCTATAGTTAAATACGGGGTAAAGTACTAGTTGGTATTAGATGGCTATTTTATTATGGCTATAACCATCTATCATGTACATATTGATTATTATTTGCTGATTGACTGGTAGCTTATTTAAAATCCCTATAGCTACTTCAGCCTCAAAACTTACCTCTTCATCTATTACTGTATCTTTTATTTCTAAAGCATTATCCGAGATATGCTCTACCGTGAGTGCATTTTTTCTTTTTCGCAAAAAATCAAAAGCTGTATTAATTCCTATTCTATTTATCCAAGTTTTTAAACTACTACCATATTTAAAATCTTTAATTTAATCAAAAACTTTGAGCAATGTATCATGAAAAATCTCCTCAGCATCTTCTATATTGCCAGCATAACGGATACAAATAGACATCAAATATCCCCCGTATTGATCATAAAGTTTCCTTTTTGCAAAAGAGTTTTGCTTTATACAAGCCGCTATCAGTTCATTTTCTGTCAATCTATTTTGATCTATTTAAAAGGTATAGACGCAAAGTCTAGCAAAAGTGTGACATTTTTAATAAAAATTTAAATTACCAAGGACAGAAAAAGCTTAATACTGTTAAAAAATAGAATATTTTTCTGGTATTTTATAATTCCAGAATCCAAATAAGCAATACTAAATGGATTAAACTACTAACTCATTATGGTTTGCTCTCTGTCTGGACCTACAGAGATAATTCGAATTGGCATAGCCAATTCTTTTTCTAAAAATAAAATATAATTTAAAAAATTAGTAGGCAATTCTGTTTTTTGTCTGCAGATAGTTAGGTCTTCTGTCCACCCTTTAAAAGATTCGTAAATAGGCTCAACAGTTTCATTGCATAAATCATAAGGTACTTCATTTGTGAAAACACCATTTAATTTATAACCCGTGCATACTTTAACCTCATCAAACTCGCTTAATACATCACTTTTCATCATGATTAAATAATTTACACCACTTAGCATAATAGCGTATTTCAATGCCACTAAATCTAACCATCCGCATCTACGAGGACGGCCAGTTGTAGCACCAAATTCATTTCCTTTTTGACGTAAGTTTTCTCCAATTTCATCCAATAATTCGGTAGGAAATGGACCAGAACCAACCCGTGTGCAATATGCTTTAAAAATACCATATACTTGCCCAACATGACAGGGCGCAAAGCCCAATCCATTGCAAGCACCACCACTAATTGTATTATTAGATGTAACGTAAGGATAGCTTCCAAAATCTATGTCCAACATACTGCCTTGTGCACCTTCTGCCAATATTTTTTGAGTGGGCAACATTTGATTTATAAGATATTCAGTATTATTTAGTTTAAAATTTTTCAAATATTCACATGCTTCAAAAAATTCAAGTTCTAAGCTAGCTATATCAAAATCTGTATAACCCAAGAATTCTATTAACTTTAAGTGTTCCGTTTTTATTTTTTCATATTTAGAAAAAAAATCTAATGATGTTATATCTCCAATTCTTAAACCATTTCTACCTATTTTATCTCTGTATGTAGGACCAATTCCTCTGAGTGTAGAACCTATTTTACTGTCACCTTTTGCGTGCTCGCTTGCAGCATCTAGCAATCTGTGTGTTGGTAAAATTATATGTGCCTTTTTAGAAAAAATTAAGTTTTTTTTCACATCGGCTCCAGCAGCTTTAACACGTTCTATTTCTGCCTTAATTCTTACAGGATCTACTACTACACCATTCCCTATTATATTGGTACATTCTGAATGAAAAATACCTGAAGGAATGGTATTTAAAACATGGGTTTTGCCATTAAATTTTAAAGAATGACCCGCATTCGGACCTCCTTGAAAACGCGCTACAGCATTATAATTGGGTGTTAAAAAATCGGCAATTTTGCCTTTGCCTTCATCGCCCCATTGCAAACCTAAAACAATATCTATTTTATTACTCATAATTTAATCTATTTTCGAAATTTCAGTTAATTCTTGGTCATCTTTGTATACAACCGTTATTTTACAACTTTTACAAACATTATTTTCATCTACCATCGGGTTAGCATACAGATGTAAAGAATGATGTGAAACTGTAAAGCCAAGCAAACCGCCCATAGTAGTGCTAATTTGATGGATCCTAGGATCGCAAAATTCTAATACTTTATTGCAATTTAAACATATTAAATGATCATGCTGCCTAAAACCATAACTTTGCTCATACATAGCAATATTTTGCCCAAACTGATGACGTTTTACAAGACTACAATCTAGTAATAAATCCAAAGTATTATAAACAGTAGCTCTACTAACTTGATAATTTCTTTTTTTCATTTGAACGTATAGTGTTTCTACATCAAAATGCGTTTTGTTAGTATATATTTCATCTAAAATAGCATAACGTTCAGGCGTTTTTCTCTGCTTCTTCTTTTCTAAGTAGGAAGTAAAAATTTTACGAACTTCTAATTTTAGGAGTTTTAGCTTATTTTCTGACATAGCAACATGTTAAAATGAATATAACTTAATAATAAAAGGCAAAATTCGCTAAAATCAGATGAATAAACTATATGAAACAAGAAAGAGTATGCACAAGTTATACGTTATTTATTATCCTACATCTATTCTACTTACCTTCATTGTAGAATGCTTTTCTCTAATATTCTTTATTAAAGTATCCAAATGGCTAGTATCTTGAATATACAACATGATGGTGCCTTCAAATGTGCCATCATTACTTTCAATAGTAATAGATTTCATATTTACTCCCATATTTTTACTAATAATATTAGATAAGCTGCTCACTATTCCTACGTCATCTATACCTAATAATTTAATACCTGCTAAAAATATTTTATCAGCTTTAATTGGCGAGTCTTTCCACTGCGCTTTAATTACTCTATAGCCATAATTACTCATTAATGACAAAGCATTAGGACAATTCGTTCTATGTATTTTAACACCTTCACCTATGGTTATAAATCCAAAAATATCATCCCCTGGAATTGGGTTACAACATTTGGACAAACCATAAGGTAAGTCATTATCATCTCCAATAATTATCTCACTCTTAATATTTATGGGTGCCTTATACACAGCCTCTTTTTTAGGCTTGTGTTCTACTAGTTTTTTATTTACAATATCAAAGATTGTTAACTTTTCTAATGGTATTAAATTTTTTGCAATCGAATAATGTAAATCTAAAATACTATTGGTTTTAAAATGAGTAGCAATTTTATTAATATTATCTTCTGAAAATTCAATTTTCTCTTTATGAAAACGCTTTTTTAGTATTTCCATACCTTGGTCTGCTAATTCTCTTTTTTCTTCTCTTAAATAATTCCTTATTCTGCCAATTGCCTTTCCTGAAATAACATAATTTAACCATTCTTCCTTTGGATGCTGTTTATCGGATGTTAAAATTTCTACTTGGTCACCATTCGATAATTTATGACTTAAGGGCACTAACCTATTATTTACCTTGGCTCCAATACATTTAGAACCAACATGTGTGTGTATTTCAAAAGCAAAATCGAGTGTACTGGAACCTTTCGGCAGTTTTTTAAGATCGCCTCCTGGCGTAAAAACAAATATTTCTTCGTGAATTAATTGTAATTTAAAATCATCTAAAAACTCCAAGGCATTACTTGCTGGATTTTCTAGAATATCCTTAATTCTTGACAACCAACCATCTATTCCACCGTTATTGGTATTGTCAATTCCTTCTTTTTCATTTTTATATTTCCAATGCGCTGCATAGCCTTTTTCAGCTATCTCATCCATTCTTTTATTACGTATTTGCACCTCTACCCACTTGCCATCGGTACCCATTACAGTAGTATGCAAGCTCTCATATCCATTACTTTTGGGCGTAGTAATCCAATCTTTTGTGCGCGCTGGATTAGGCTTGTAAATGTCGGTTACAATACTATAAGCAGTCCAACAATCCGCTTTTTCTCTGTCTGCCGATGAATCTACAATAATTCTTACAGCAAATAAATCAAAAACCTCTTCAAAAGGAATCTCTTGATGATTCATTTTTTTAAGAATACTATAAATACTCTTAGGCCTACCTTTTATTTCAAAATTAATTTGCGCATTTTCTAATTTTGGTTTTAATGGCTCAATAAACTTTTTTATAAACCTATCACGTGCAGCTTTCTTTGCATTCAGTTTACTAGAAATATCCTTATATGCTTCGCGTTGGGTATATTTTATAGATAAATCTTCAAGTTCTGATTTTATATTATACAAACCCAAACGGTGGGCTAAAGGGGCATAAAGAAATAATGTTTCACTGGCTATTCTTAATTGATTTTTTCTACTCATACTCTCCAGAGTGCGCATATTGTGCATTCTATCGCACAATTTTATCAATATTACCCTTACATCGTCACTTAAGGTTAAAAGCATTTTTCTGAAATTTTCAGCTTGCATACTATCCGTATGATCAAAAACTTCTTTTATCTTAGTTAATCCATTGACTATGGTTGCTATTTTTTTGCCAAATTTTCTTTCAATATCTTCAATAGTATAATCGCTATCCTCTACCACATCATGTATAAGTGCGCACACAATACTGGTGGTGCCTAGTCCAATTTCTTGTGCTGCTATTTTAGCTACGGCTATTGGATGATAAATATAAGGTTCTCCCGTTTTTCGCCTCATATCTTTATGGGCACCTAAAGCTAAATCAAAAGCAGCCCTTATTTGTTTAGTTTGAGCACTAGTTAAAGGGTGTTTAATACTTCTTAAAAGCGCTTTGTAGCGTTTTAATATTTCTTTTCTTTCTAACTCTTCTCTTTCCAGTTGGGATATTTCTTGTTCGGGCATCTTGATTGTTTTCAAAAATATAACAAAATAAGCAATTGTAAAAACCTTAATATTAGTCAATACTGTTTATACTAAAGCGATTTTAAAAACATTTAAATTTAATTGCCTTTTTTTGCAGCATATTTAATCCTAATTTTGTCTAACTTTCTATCAACATGAAAAAAAAATCAATTTATTTACTTTTATCCATACTTATTATTATTGCTGCATTCTTAGTTTTATACAATAAAAATATTAGTACCTTATCTAGTAATGAGAAAAATTTTGGCTTTAAAAACACTAACTTTATTGATAAAATATTTATAACGAATAAAGCCAACAAAGAATTTGTAACACTTACCAAAACTGAGGCGAAAGAATGGCGTGTAAATGATAAATATGAAGCCAATTGGTCGCAAATTGATATTATCTTACAAACCCTTAGAACCATTCAAGTTAAAAAACCAGTGAGTAATGCAGAATTAGAAACGGTTAATAAAAATTTAAGTATAAGTGGTACCAAAGTAGAAATATACGAAAATGGGCGTATTTCAAAAACATTTTATGTTGGTGGAAATACAGGCGATGAAATGGGCACTTACTTTTATATGGAAAATGCAAAGGAACCTTATGTTTGCAATATTCCGGGGTTTAATGGTTATTTAAGCACGCGTTTTTTTACAAATTTAAATGCTTGGAGAAGTAAAAATATCTTTAAATGCAAATCAGAAAACATAAGTTCTATTAAAATAAATTGGTTAGATAATTCTGAGTTTTCATTCGAAATAAACAACATGGAAAAATTACCTCAACTGATAGCCAACAGCAAGGTGTTAGAAAATAATTCTGTAATAAACACCAACAAACTTAAAGCATATTTGAATAGTTGGGAGAATTTAAGTTATGAGGGTTTCCCAATCGACCTAAATCCTCAAATAATTGACTCTATCGCGAAAAGTAAACCAATGTTAATTATTTCGTTAATAGATAAAAACGATAAAACAACAACACTTTCAATTCATAGAAAAGGTATAAAAAACAACTCCCTCCAAAAGTATGACGACAAAGGCAATCCTTTAGAATTTGAATTAGAAAAATTTTACGCATTCGTAAATAATAACAAAACTGAAATTGTTCAAATTCAAGACTTTGTATTTGGAAAAGTAATGAAAGTAAAAAATGATTTTTTAATGACTAAATAAATATTAATTGTATATTATTTAACCTTTTCTATACTGCTTAATTATTTATTTCTAGTAAATATAAAGCCTATTGTGAATATTGACGTAAAAATGAGATAAATAGTTGCATGCAAAAAAAAGGCAGCAAAAAAAATTTTGCTGCCTTTTTTTAAAAATTATTTTCCTACTAACTCAAGCTAGTCGAATTTGCAAAGTCTGTGGCTTTATAGCCTTGCATGCTATCGCCATTTCTTATTATTTTCAATGCATTAATTTTATCACCTTGTTGAATAGCATCTACTACTTCTTGTCCTTCTATTACTTTTCCAAATACAGAATGCTTTCCATCCAACCAAGGAGTTGCAATATGTGTAATAAAAAATTGACTTCCATTAGAATAAGGGCCAGCATTGGCCATACTTAATATTCCAGGCGTATTATGGGTTAAGGATTGGTCAAATTCATCTTTAAATTTATAACCTGGACCGCCTCTGCCACTGCCTTCTGGGCAACCTCCTTGAATCATAAAATCTGGAATAACTCGGTGAAAACTTAAACCGTCATAATAAGGTGTTCCTATTTCTTTAAAGTTATTTTTTATCAGACCTTCAGCCAATCCTATAAAATTAGCAACAGTCAAGGGGGTTTTCTCATGCTCTAACTTAAGAATAATATCACCCTTAGTCGTTTGCATTTCGGCATATATACCTTCTTGCAAATTAGTATAATCCATGTCATATTTTCTGAAAAGTTTAGAAATTGTATCCATAATACCACTACCAGAATTTGTTTGCCCGCCTTCTTGCTTAGCATTTCCTCCAACAATAAACTGACCAATTAAAGATGAAATTCCTCCTTCATCAGCTACACCATTTTGTTGTTTTTGTTTCCCTAAAAATCCCATTATAATTGGAGCTATCAAAGGCAATAATTTAGCAATACTTCCTGCACTAATTCCGCTTGATGTGTTTGAAGCTAAAGCATTTTCAACATTACCTTTATTGTCACCCAATAAGTGCTTTAAAATACCATCACCATTACCACTTCCTCCACCTTGAAAAAATCCCATAACATCATCTAATATGCTACCATCATGATCTCTATCTAGAGCAGAAAGTAAGCCGTCTGCTCCTCCATTAGATACATTATTTTGTAAAGCGCTTAAAAGAGTTGGAACTGCTTTTTGAATTGCCTCAGAAGTTTGATTATCGTCTGCTCCTATTTGATTGCTGATAGCAGAGATTTCATTTTGCCCAAAAAGGCTTAATAATTGGTTTGTTAAATCGCTCATAATATTTTTATTTATATATGTAACAATAATAAATAATTTATTAGAATTATTTATTAAATATTTGTTGTTCCGAAAATAAAATTAATAATTAATTGTATTTCATGCAAGTGTCGCACAACAATTTTAAATCACTGTACTCTTTGTGACTTTTATTGTTTTGAAAAAAATCTTCTGCATACATAAGTACTAGATCATTTTTTTCTTTTTGTATTATTATGGGCTTAACATCTACTTTTATTAAAATTTTATTTTCTATTGATTTTGAAACTTTAATATCTATAATAGCCGATAGATGACACCACGTAGAAATATCGTAAGCTATAAAATCGGCTAAACTATAAATGGCAAACCCTTGTTTTTCTTTTTTTGAAAAAGGACAAGTAAAATCATAATACTTCCAAGGCTGTAAATTATGAGGATGCCCTCCAGCAATAATATCTAATCCACATTCACTAAATAACCTTTGATATAAATCTATTACAACTTGATTAGGATAAGCTTGATAGGCATTTCCAGCATGTAATGAGCAAATTATTAAATCTGCTCCTGCTAGCTTACAAGCTTTAGTTTGTTCTTTTATGATATCAATATTGCAGTCTGCCTTATTCAATGGTAAATAATTTACCAACCATGGTTTACTAGCAGGTGGTAAAAACTGATTGAGTGAATAGGTGTAAGCCACAAATCCTATTTTTATACCATTTTTTTTTATAATCTTAGGTGTATTAAAATCTGACTCACTTTTTGCAACTCCTACATATTTTATTTTCTTTTGAGAGAGAAAGTCCAGGGTATTAAGTAATCCTTTCTCGCCCATATCTAGGCTATGGTTATTAGCCACAGAAAGCATGTCGTATCCTTTATGTTTGCCATTTCCATTAAAAACATCAAAAGTTTGCTCATTCGTATTAAATAGCATATTGCTAAGCATTACTTCAGGTACAAATTTTGGTTTTTTGGTTAGGTCGATGGGTGTTTCTAGATTAGCAAAAACGATATCGTTTCTAAAAAAATCATCTCCAATATTATCCCACAAGTGCTTTGTGTTTTCAGGCTTAATAAGTTCATATGGCATTAAATCTCCTCCAATAGAAATAGAAATTTCTTTTTTTGAAATATTACTATAAGATTTTACTTTAACTTTATTTTCAAAATGGCTGATTATACTATTTTTGGAAGGTTTAATTGGTGGTTTAAAATAATATTTATAGGCAAAATATAAGATGTCATTTGCCTTCATCGTTCTTGGATTTTCTTCAAACTCTAGAGCATTTTGCCATTGTTTTCTTTTAAAAGCGAAAACTATCTTCATAAAAGAAACAATTATTCCGCAAAGTATTTTGCCTTTAAAAGTATATGCGCGAACAGCTTTCAATAAATTAAGAATTAAAATCCTCCTAAAAGTAAACGCCCTAATGTAAAATAAACACCGAGCCCTATCACATCATTAATTGTTGTAATAAATGGTCCGGTGGCAAGTGCTGGATCAATTTTAAACTTTTCTAACACAAGTGGTGTAATGGTACCAAGTAATGATGCAAAAATAACAACTGTTATAAGCGCAATGCTAACAACAATACTTAAATCATAACTATGCCCAATTAGTAAATTCCAACTTAAAAGCAAAGCAGAACAAATTAACCCATTCAATAAAGCAACTGTAAATTCCTTAGTTAATTTAGGTAAGATATTTTTACTTTTCAAAGTATTATTAGCCAATCCTTGAACAATAATAGCACTCGACTGAACGCCTGCATTACCGCCCATAGCTGCAACTATTGGCATAAAAAATGCCATTTGAGGTAAATGTGAAATATCGCCTTCAAAATTTGACACCAATGCAGAACTACCAAGGCCCCCTAATAATCCAACCATTAACCAAGGCAAACGTGCTCTGGATAATATCCAAATTTTGTCACTGCTATCTACACTCTCACTTAAACCCGCTTGTAATTGAAAATCTTTATCTGCTTCCTCTTTTATAAAATCTACAACATCATCAATAGTAATTCTGCCAATCAACCGCTTCATTCCGTCTACTACAGGAATAGCAATTAAACTATATTTATTCATAATACTAGCTACTTCTTCGCCAGTTGCGTAAGCATTTACACTAATAAATTCCTCTTTTGTTATTTCAACAACCGATGCATGTGGTTTGGCTAAAACGATATCTTTCAAAGAAACTACACCTATTAATACATCATTATCTTTTACCACATAAACGGCATGCACAGCAGTTACTTCTTCTGCTTGCTTCCTTATTTCTTCTACACATTGGCTTACTGTCCAATTAAATTTTACCTTAACTAATTCTTTAGCCATTAATCCACCAGCTACATCATCGTCATAATGTAACATAGAAATAAGATTTTTGGCATATTCCTGGTCTTCTAAATATGAAATTACCTCCTCAGCTTTTCTAGTTGGCAATAAATTTAAAATATCTACCGCATCATCTGAATCCAAATAAGAAATAACGTCATCTGCTATTTCTCTAGCCGGATACTCTTTAAAAAGTCTTTCCTGAATTTCATCATCTAAACAACGAATTACTTCTACCGCTTTATCTTTTTCTATTACTTTAATTAGAAATTTAGCATCTTCTAGCTCTAATTCCCAAAAAATCTCAGCAATATCCTCGGCTCTATGCGCCTCTAATAGAGAAGCTACGGCACTTGAATATTTATCTGCTATTAAAGGCTTAAGCTGCTTTAAAAGCTGAGTTTCGGTTAATTGCGTACTCATTATTTGTCTTCAATAAATTTAGTAAGTTTTATAAAATCATTAACACCTAATTGTTCGGCACGCAATTTAGCAAATTCATGGCTTTCTGGCAGATTAAATTTCGACAGTGCATTTCTAAGCATTTTTCTGCGTTGGTTGAACCCTGTTTTAATAACATCAAAATAAAGTGCTTTACTAACGGGTAAAACAAAATCATTTTTTCTAATACACTTTATAACGCCTGATTTTACCTTAGGTGGTGGAATAAAAACATGTTCATCTACCGTAAATTCATAAGTAGTATCATAATAAGTATTTAGCATAACGCTTAAAATGCCGTATGTTTTACTACCCTCTTTGGCCACAAGGCGCTGCGCTACTTCTTTTTGAAACATGCCTGCAAAAGCCAAAAAATTTTCTGTATTTTCTAATACCTTAAATACAATTTGTGAACTTATATTGTAAGGATAGTTTCCTATTAATCCCGTATTTTTTGTTAAATATTTTTTTGCAATATTATCATTCAAAAAATCGCCTTCTACCAATTTAAGACCTTTAGGAACGAAAGTTTGGGTTAAATAATTGACAGACTCACTATCTATTTCTACTGCCAAAACATTAGGATGCTTATCTAATAAATATTTTGTTAGCACACCCATTCCAGGACCAATTTCTATTATTTGGTCAACATCTAAAATATTTTGAAACAATGAGGCAACGTTTTCTGCAATATTTTCGTCATTAAGAAAATGTTGCCCTAAATGTTTTTTTGGTTGTACTAATTTCATTTTAATAAATTCTAATTAATCTATTTCTCTTCATTAAAATAAAGCACTTAAAATAATGCGATATTTGTCAGAAAAAAATTACATTGAAGAATGTTTCAAAATTAAGATGATTTTCAGTAAATTTGACGTTTTCAAAAAAAAATACTATTTTTGGTATGTTTTTTGAAAGATTATAATATATAAACATAACATAAAAATGAAAAATAATTTCATCATTGCAATTTTAGCTTTATCTTGCTTTATAAAGCTTACAGCTCAAGTAAATCCTACTCCACCGCCATTTCCTCCAAGAATGCCTAATACAAATTCACCTGGAATGCCTATGCCAGTCGAAAATAAACAACCTGAAATAGTTCAATTTAACGAGTTAATTTTTAATTTTGACACCATCAAACAAGGTACTCCTGCTTCTCACATATTTGAATTTAATAACGTAGGCACAAAAGATATTAACCTTGATAATGTGCAGGCAAGTTGCGGTTGCACTACTCCAAATTGGAAAGCAGGTGCTTACAAACCAGGAGAAACTTCTCAAATAAATGCTACTTATAATGCCGCTGGCGAAGGATACTTTGAAAAAAATATTACTGTAGTAACTTCAGAAGGAACCCAAATGCTAACCATTAAAGGTGTAGTTATATCTGCTGCCACTTACGATGCTTGGAAAATAGGTAAAGATATAAGAGACGCTGCCAAAGCAAAAGCTGAAGCATTTGCCAAAATGACACCTAAACAGAAAAAAGGGTTCCTTAAAGCTGAACAAAAAGCTAAAAAAGCAGCCCTAAAAACAAAAAAATAATTTACCATTAAATTTTTATAATATGAAAAAAATATCCATTTTAGCCCTTTCAGCAATACTATTAGTAAGTATGACTGCTATTAAACCTAAGCCTAAAAAAACTGCTCCTAAAAAAGCAGCTTCTACTACCGCTGCTAAACCTGCAGTAGTACTTTCTGACAAAGCATTTGATTTCAAATTCGATAAAACAACCCACGATTTTGGGACTATTACTGAAGGTTCTCAAGTAAAAACAACTTTTATTTTAACAAATACTGGTAAAGAGCCAATTGTAGTTACTAATCATGAAGTTGGGTGTGGTTGTACCACTCCAGAATACACCAAAGAGCCTATCATGCCAGGCAAAAGCACACCAATTGTTGTAGGATTTAATTCTGCTGGTAAAAGTGGTGCTCAAGACAAAGACGTTAAGTTAAATTTTGCTAATGGAGAGAAAACATCTGTTAATTTCAAATGTTTTGTTGGTGAAAAAGCAAAAGTTGATCCTTTGCCACAAGGTGGATCTGTTAATTTAAAACCAAAAAAATATTAAACAAGCATTACTCAACATTCAGTAATGCTTATTTTTTTATCCCTAAATATTACATCTGATGAAATTAAAATCAATTCTTGCACTAATTACAATATTGATTGTAAATGTAAACTTTACTTCAAAAATAGCTGACACCTCGTCTTTGATTGTTTGGAGTAAAATTTCGCACAATTTTGGAGATATCAAACAAGGTCAAGTGATGGAAACTGAATTTACCTTTCAAAATTTAAGTAAAGATACCTTTATTTTGGAAAATGTGCAAGGTTCATGTGGATGCTTAGCTTCATCGTGGCCTAAGCAACCCATACTACCAAATGAAAAAGGAAGTATTATTGTAAAATTTGATTCTCAAGGAAAATCAGGCAATCATTTAAAAAGCTTTTCTGTTTTTACCAACCTAGGGGCATATTACTTAGAAATAAAAGCAAATATTATAAAAAATTAAGGACAAAGAATAAAATTGTAAATTTCGGCACAGAATTTGAAATAACTAAATAAAAAATATTATGATATCCTACCTTACATACCTATTAGTATTAGTTGCATCTCCATCATCAGTTGTATACAATGATCCACCAGAAGAACCAAAAACAATTGAATGGAAAAAAGAAACCCATGATTTCGGAAATATTGCCGAAGGCACAAAAGCTAAATATACTTTTACTTTTACCAATAAAGGCACCACACCTGCTGCTATTACAGGCGCTTCTGCTAGTTGTGGATGCACAGTTCCTTCTTACAGCAAAGAACCCGTAGCTCCTGGTGCAGATGGAAGCGTTACTGCTATTTTTGATTCTAATGGAAAATTGGGCAATCAAACTAAAACTATAACAGTAGTAACTACCGCTGGCACTTATTACTTAACTATTAAATGCATTGTAACGAAGGTTGCTGAAAAACCAAAATCCCCAATTATTCTTAATAATTAATAATTTTATTATACTTAATTGAAAGTCCTGCAGAATATTCTTTTGTAGGACTTTTTTATTATCGTTATTTGCAAAACAGAATAAGAGACCTTTGCACAAATTAGAATTTTATACCGTAAAAATAAGTGATATTATAATTGAAACACCAATTATAAAGCGTTTCTTTTTAACATTTGATTCTCCAATAATTTTTCAGGCGGGGCAATTTATTATTTTAAAATTTGAAGGGCTCAAACACCAATTTGACACTAGAAGTTACTCAATAGCTGATTTTACTTGTTCTAATATTTTAGAAATATGTATAAGCCTTAAAGATGAAGGCGCAGCTACACCCATTTTATTTGAAAAAAAAATAGGTGAAGAATTATGCTCTAGCCTTCCTCAAGGCAGATTTGTAATAACGGAGGAGGCAGTGTTGAAGCCATTGTTTTTTATTTGCACTGGAACAGGTGTAGCACCCTTTCGAAGTATGATAAAAGAATTATTATTGTACAAATTCTTTACAAAATCTATTAATTTATACTTTGGTTGTAGAACAAGAGAAGATATTCTGTACTTTGAAGAATTTAAATTACTGATGAAAACCTATCCCAATTTTAAATATTTCCCTATTTTAAGTAGAGAAAAATGGGAAGGCGAAACAGGCTATGTACATCCATATTATTTGAAAGAATTGGAAAACAAACCAGATGCGTTATTTTATTTGTGTGGTTGGACCACTATGCTGAAAGAAACACGTGATAATTTAAAAGCAATAGGCTATGAGCGCAAAGATATAAAAGTAGAATTTTACGATTAAAAAATTTATTTTGAATAAAAACAAAGCCGATATTCTGAATCTATTAAGCAAAAATTTTACATTACTAAGATCCTTTAATGCCATAAAAGTGATTAGTAGTTATTATGTATCTAAAATTTTAAAAAAATCAATACAATGGGGCAAGCCTATTTCTATTTCGATAGAACCTACTACTTCATGTAATTTGCGGTGCCCACAATGTCCAAGTGGCTTAAGAAGCTTTAGCCGACCTACCGGCATGCTAGACCTCAATATTTTTGAAACTGCTGTGAATGAGCTCCATAAAACTACAGGATATATCACTTTGTATTTTCAAGGAGAGCCTTATTTAAATACTCGATTTTTAGAAATGGTAGGCTATGCTAATACACACAAAATATATACTGCAACTAGTACTAATGCCCATTATTTAACCAAAGAAAATGCAGAGAAAACAGTAAAAAGTGGGTTGGATAGATTAATTATTTCAATAGACGGAACCTCTCAAGAAACTTATGGAAAATACCGCATTGGAGGAACCTTAGAAAAGGTGTTAGAAGGCACAAAAAATTTAATAGAAGCTAAGAAAAACGCTAAATCAAAAACGCCTCATATTATTTGGCAGTTTATCGTTTTTGGGCATAATGAACATCAATTAACGGATGTAAAAGTATTAGCTAAAGAATATCAAGTGGATGAATTGGCAATAAAATCGGCTCAAATTTATGACTATGAAAGCGGCAGTAAATTAATACCAACTACGAGTAATTTCAGTAGATATGAGCAAAACAAAGATGGATTTACAATTAAAAATAAGCTGTTAAATCACTGTTGGCGGTTATGGAATAGTTGTGTTATAACATGGGATGGCAAGGTGGTACCTTGTTGTTTTGATAAGGATGGCACATACAGATTAGGTAATTTGGCAGACAATAATTTCTCAGACATCTGGCATAGTGAAGCCTATAAAAGTTTTAGAACTCAAATTTTGAAAGGCAGGCAATACATTGAAATTTGCAAAAACTGCAGTGAAGGAACGAGTATTTGGCAAAACTAGTAGCATTATTCAATAAAATTATTACTTTTGAAAGTTTGAAAATAGAAGATGCTATCAAACAAAGTAAATTTATTGGTGTAGAAAAAAAGGCTATCATTAACATAATTTATACTGCCAATAAAATAGATGAAATATTTAGTAAAAATCTTCGAAAATTTGGTTTAAGCATGCAACAATATAATACATTAAGAATATTGAATGGGCGCAAATATTCTTATGCTACTTGTGGCGAAATTAAGGATGTTATGTTGGAAAGAAGTCCAGATATAACTAGACTATGCGACAAACTATTAACTAAAAACCTCATATTCAAAACCTTTAATCCACAGAATAAAAGGAAAGTATTTTTAAGTATTTCTCCAGAAGGGATTAGTCTTTTAAAAATTATTGCGCCTAAAATGAATGAAAGTATTTTGGGGTTTTCCAATTTACACAAAGATGAACTTGAGCAATTATCCAACCTTTTAGATAAGGTAAGTTAAAAAGTTTTATTTTTGGAACGATAATTGTTTATTTGCAATTACAATATTACAAGAAAAAAATGAAAAAAATAATTTTAATGGCTATTGTTTGTGTTAACATAGTAGCGTGCGATGTATTAAATGAAGCAGGAAAGGTAGCTTCTAATGTTTTAGCTGTCCCTACTTCTAGCGAGGCTGCTGGTGGCTTAAAAGATGCTTTAAGCCAAGGATTTGGTAAAGGTGTAGATGCTTTATCTTTAAAAGGGGCTTTTAGTAGCAATTCTTTAATTAAAATTTTATTGCCATCAGATGCACAAACCATTGCCAATAAATTAACTGACTTAGGCTTTGGAGGTGAGGTAGATAAAGTAATTTCTAAATTAAATGAAGGTGCAGAAAATGCAGTATCTACTGCAAAACCAATATTCTTAAGCGCAGTTAAAAACATGAGTTTTTCTGATGCTATGGGTATATTAACAGGTGGCAAGGGCTCTGCTACAAACTATTTAAAACAAACAACTACAACTGCTTTAACAGCTTCATTTAGACCCGAAATTCAAAAAGCATTAGACCAAGTAGGCGTTACTAAATTATGGACGCCATTGGTTAATCAATACAATTCAATTCCTTTTATAACTAAACTTAATCCAGATTTAAATGCACATGTTACTGAAAAAGCATTAGCTGCTTTATTCAGTAAAGTAGAAACAGAAGAAAATGCTATTAGAGATAATCCTATAAACAGAGCAACAGACTTAATGAAAAAAGCATTTGCCTATGCAGATACTCAAAAGAAATAAACTAATATAGAATTAAGATAATTTAAAAAGGCAACTTGCAAAAGTTGTCTTTTTTTATGCTATTTTTCCCCTAATTTAAATCTATATCCCAAGGAAAAAGCCAATTGCAAAAAAGAAAAATGATGTTTCCCTTTTTCAGATTTATTACTCGTTATTAATACGCTTGGCAAATTTAAAGTGCCTCCTTTAAGCTCGCCCATTAAAAACAGATGCTTAAAAAATAAAATATTAATACCTGTTTTTGCAGAAATCCCATAGCCAGATACATGCCACTCGTCATTTACTCCTTTATTTACAATTACAGAGCGCGTGCGAGGGTAAACTATACCAGTTCCTAAACCATAATAACTATTTACTTCTATGTTTTTATGCAAATTCATTAAAAAATCATTTCGCGTAAATTCAACGTTTATATAATTTAAGCCATCGGTGTGCTCAAATTGCAAAAAATCGCCACTCAATACAATATTTTCATTGTTATATTGTTTGTCGTAAATAGTACCTGTATTATTAATATAACCATTTATTTTTACAGTTTGATCTTGATTCATAATATATTTCATGTGGTCCCAGCCTAAAGAAATATTATATTTATGATTTAAAAAATAGCCAACTCTATAGTTATATTGCGGAATAGTAATTTGATCAATTTTAAAATAAGGGTCTGCCCCAAATTTAGATTGTCTATCAGAAGCATGAACATCCGATAATTTAAAATCAAAATCATTGCCTTTAAAAGTTATATCTGATTTGCTGTAATGCTCCCTGTTATATCCCCAATAAAAAAAGAAACTGCCTTTTTTAAAACTACCTTTATTATTTTGAGCTTGCAAGACATTGCTTAAAATAAAACAAAGTAGGAAAACAGACCATTTCATAATTTAAGAATTGGGCGCAATTTATTCGTTTTTAATTGAAAAAAATAGAAATAAAACGGAAAACGGAATAATAAATAAACTAATCCACCAACTCTCCACATTTTTACTTACCTTTGCACCACGTTATTTATGAGTATTACATTTCAAGACATGGGTTTAAGTCAACCTGTGTATGATGCGATTAGTGATTTAGGCTACATCAATCCAACCCCAATTCAGCAACAAGCCATTCCGGTTTTATTAAAAGGGACGAAAGATTTTGTTGGTTTAGCCCAAACAGGTACAGGAAAAACAGCAGCTTTCGGTTTGCCCTTATTATCACTTATAGACACATCAATTAAAAAAGTTCAGGGCCTAGTAATATGCCCTACAAGAGAGTTATGCATGCAAATTGCCAAAGATTTTGAAGATTATGGTAAGTACATGCCCGAGTTCCATTCTGTAGCCGTTTATGGCGGTACCAGTATAGATGGACAAATTCGCCAAATTAAAAAAGGCGTTCAAATAGTAGTGGCAACACCCGGTAGATTAATTGATTTAATCGAAAGACGTGCCCTATTTCTAGATGCAGTTATCAATGTCGTTTTAGACGAAGCTGATGAAATGCTAAACATGGGTTTTAGAGAAGATATTGAACATATTTTATCTCAAGCCACTTCACGTCAAGCAGCTTGGTTATTTAGTGCTACCATGCCTAAGGAAGTAAGAAGAATAGCCGAAACTTTTATGAAAGATCCTTTCGAAGTAAAAGTGGATTCTAATATTACTGCCAAAAACATTAAACACGTTTATTACCAATGTCAAAGTAGTCAAAAATATGAAACCTTAAAACGTTTGATTGATTATAATCCTGGCATGTATGGTATTATTTTTACACGTACCAAATTGGAGGCTCAAGACATTACTGAAAAACTTTTGAAAGAAAGTTATGAAATTGACGCTTTGCATGGCGACTTAAGTCAGCAACAGCGAGATAAAGTAATGGGCCGTTTCCGTGATAAAACATTACAACTTTTAATTGCTACCGATGTAGCAGCTAGAGGTATTGATGTAGACAGTATTACACACGTAATAAATTATGCATTACCAGACGAACCTGAGGTGTATACCCACAGAAGTGGACGTACGGCACGTGCAGGAAAATCAGGTATTTGTATTAGTATATTGCACAACCGTGAAACCGGAAGATTGCGTGATATAGAATACTTAACCAAAGCAAAATTTGAAAAATTAGAAATTCCTAGTGGAAGAGAAGTTTGCGAAAAACAATTCTATTCTTTTATTGAAAAATTAAAAGCAGCGGATATTAGCCATGGTGATTACGAAAATTATTTACCATACTTAAGTGAGCAATTTGCAGATATGAGTAAAGATGAGGTTCTTCAAAGAGTAGCTTCATTAGAATTTAACCGTTTCTTAAAATACTATGAAAAAGCAGGCGACTTAAACGCTAGTGGTAGAGATAGCAGAAGCAGCAATGGCGCATTTACAAGATTATTTATGAGCATTGGCGAGAAAGATGGCTTTTATAAAGCAGCCTTCCTTGAATTTTTACTTGATAGTAGCGGTCACACCAAAGCACAATTAGGAAAAATTGAGTTAATGGATGCCTATAGTTTTGTAGAAGTAGAAAACGCTATTGCCGATGAATTTATTGCAACTTTTAATGGTAAAAAATACCGTGGTAGAGAAATACGCATAGAACGCAGTGGCGATAGTGGTGACGGTGGCGGTAGAGAGCGCAACTTTAGAGGCGGTGGCGGACGCAGAAGTGGCGGTGGCTATGGCGGAGGCGATAGAGACAGAGACCGTGGTGGCAATGGAGGCGGTGGAGGCCGCAGAAATGGTGGCGGAGGCGGTGGCGGATATCGCAGCGGTGGCAACGAAGGTGGCGGTGGATACCGTGGCGGCAACGGAGGAGACAGCGGTGGCGGACGCAGAAGAAGAAGTTAATCCCAACGAACACGGAAGCTGGGTTCAATAAAATTATAGATTTAAAAAGGTAGCACAAGGTGTTACCTTTTTTGTTTATATTCCATTTAGATGCAGAAATAAATTCGGTATGATAGATTACAAACAAAAAAATAAAATGATCTCTTAATATAGTTCGAAATATTACAAATATTATATACACAACCTCAATCCTTTTTTTATTCAAATAAAATATATATTTTTGCGTCCCTTAAAAAAGGAAAAGTTCTTACATAAAAATGCGGATGTGGCGTAATGGTAGCCGCGCCAGACTTAGGATCTGGTGCCGAAAGGTGTGGGGGTTCGAGTCCCTTCATCCGCACTCTTTTTCTCTGGTTAATAGTTGTTAGTTAATCGTAATTGACGAGTTATTATTTATTAATTTGTTAATTTCTAAAGTAACCCTCATTTCATTAGTTAACAATTATAAGCTTTATTTAAAAAAATAATTGACACACAATGGAAGTAAATTTCAATAAAATAGATGATTTAAATGCGACTTTAACGGTTGCCTTATCGAAAACAGATTATACTGAAAAAATCGACAAAGAACTTAAAAAACACCAAAAAACTGTTGCCATTAAAGGCTTTAGAGTAGGTACTGCCCCTCTTGGAATGATTAAAAGCATGTATGGTAAAGGTATTTTGGCTGAAGAAATAAACAGACTAGCCTCTAGAGGTTTGTATGATTATTTGAAAGAAAACAACATTGATATTTTAGCCCAACCAATAGAAAGTGAAAATGTAAAATCTGTTGTAGATATTGAAAATGGCGAAAACTTTTTATTTGCTTTTGATTTGGGATTAGCGCCTACTTTTGAACTAAATATTAGCGAAAAAGATACTTTAGATAAGTACATTATTGCCATAGACGATAGCGAAGTAGATAAGGAAATAGAACAATTAGCAGTGCGTAATGGTGATACAGAAAATGTAGAAGTAGCCGAGGAAAAAGATCTTATTTACGGAACCATATCAGAGTTAAATGAAAGCAATGAAGTATTAGAAGGTGGTATTCTTGATAAAACCATTTCATTAACACCAGAACTAATTACAGATGCAGCTACTAAAAATCTTTTAATAGGTGTAACTAAAGGAAGTATTCTAACAGTCGATATTTTTGAATTATTCAATAACAACCAATCTGTAATTAGCAGTTCGTTAGGTATTGCTAAAGAAGCGGTAAACGATTTATTTAAAAACTTTAAATTAACCATTACTGAAATTACCCGCAGAAAACCTGCAGCCATTAATCAAGAATTATTTGATAAAGTAATGGGCGCTGGTATTGCTAATTCAGAAGAAGAATTTAGAATTAAGGTAAAAGAAAATATCCAAAACTATTACCAAAATGAAAGTGAACATCAAATAGAGCACATGTTGACACACTTATTAAGTGATAAACATGATGTAAAATTACCTGATTCATTCTTAAAAAGATGGCTAATAGCAAGTAAAGAAAAATCTTATAATCAAGAAAATATAGATGAGCGCTATGCGCAAGAAAGCAATACCTTAAAAGAGGTATTGATAAGAGAAAAAATAGCTGCTAAATATGGTTTAAAAGTAGAAATGGAAGATATTGAACAAGCCTCAATAGGCTACACCCTTTCTATGTTTAGAAACTATGGCTTACAAAATCCTGATTTTGAATTTGTAAAAAAATTCAGTGATGATAGCCTTAAAAAAGAAGAGCATGTGCAACAAATGAACGACATAGCTGTGCGAAGAAAAGTATATGACAAACTAAAAGAAATAATTACGTACAAAGAAATACCTATTAGTATTGAAGATTTTTATAAAGCCATACAAGCGCATAACGAAGAGCATAAGCATTAGTATTTCAATAAATAAATACCATCTTCTTTTATGGCTATTTGCTTTTGCTTGTATAAAAGGCCTATAGTTTTTTTAAATGTTTTCTTACTCATTTGTAATATACGTTTAATATCATCAGGATGGCTATTGTCTGTAAGTTTTAAAACACCATTGTGCCTTTTCAGGGCATCTAATATAAATTGAGAAGTGGGTTCTATTACATTTCTATAGCCCGTAGGTTGCAAGCTAATATCTATTTTATTATCTTCTCTTATTTTTTTAATAAAGCCTTTTAGCTTTTCGCCCAATTGCAAATTTCTAAAAATTTCATCATGGTATATTAAGCCTAAATGCTTTTCGTTGATAATGGCATTTAACCCTAGGTCGGTTTTATTGGCTATAATAAGTTCTACAGCATCACCTTCTTCTACCGTTAAAGTTTCGTTTTTTAAATATCTTTTTATGCGCTCGGTAGCAGCCAATCGGCCAGTGCTTTTGTCTTCGTACATATACACCAAGCTGAAATCGCCAGGGCGCATTTGACTTATTTGTTCTTTAAAAGGTACAAATAAATCTTTTTCTAAACCCCAATCTAAAAAAGCACCTATTCGGCTATTGTCTATAATTTTGAGAGCAGCAAAAGTATTGAGGGTAATATAGGGGCGAATATTGGTAGCTACGAGTCTTTCTTCAAAATCTAAATACACAAATACTTCTATTTTATCGCCAATGTTATATTCTTTGGGTTTGTACTTATTGGGCAAAAGTACATCATGGCCGTTTTCATCGCCTAAGAATAAGCCTGGTACTGTATCTCTTAATATTTCAAGTGTTTGATATTCGCCTATTTGAATCATAATTTTAGGCAAAGGTAGTTTACCTTTTTTGTTTTATGCAATAAATTGTAAATTGCAACATTAATACACATATGAAAAAAATAAATTTACTTGTACTCACTTTATTGACTAATAATATGTCAAGAGGTCAATATAGTTCTTACATTTATACTGAATACAGCGAATTTCATATAAATACAAATGCCCGAAACAGAATTTATGAAGTAGATTCGTATGCCCTGCGTTTAGGCATTAAACAATACAATGTTTTTTCAACTCATTATGGCAAAAAGGGCAAAGTAAGCAAAGACTTAAGCTCTGTTTATTTTAATAAAAATGGTACCAAAGCCAAAGACATTAATTATAACGATACCCATAAAACTAAGATAATTTACATTCATGAAAACAGATACAATGAAAAAAATTTGTGTACCGAGTATATTAAAACTTATGGCGATGATAGCTATAGAACCATAAATTACTATAACGATTCAAATAAAATAAGCGAGCAGTATTATTATAATGATGATAATATTTTAAGCACTAAATCGACTTATACATACAATGGGGACAGTAAAATAACAGAAAATATTGGCACTAATAAAAAGCAAGAAGTTCTTTACAAATACCTATACACCTATGAAAATAATGAGTTGAAACAAGCCAAACTCTTAGATAAAAAAGGCAAAATAAAACGGGTATGGAATTATAATTGTGATGGTGCGGGTAAAGTGGTAGAAAAAGCTGAGGACACTTCTAAAATATGTACTACAAAAACTTATTTACCAGATGGCAGTATTATGGCCACCACGCAAGGCTACGACTGGCAAAAGAAACCCTATAAAATGATAATAATAACGAACGCTCAAAATAAATTAATTGAATATAAATATTTAAAGGGTATTAATGATCAACTCATCAACCAAGATTTATATAATTACAATAAGGATGGCCAATTACTTGAATTAAAAAAATTGTATTTCATAAAATCAAAAATTCATTCTACTACCACCAAAACTTTTGACACACAAGGCCGAATAACCAGCGATAGTAGATCGTACAAGAAATCTAAAATAACCAATAGTTATTCCTATGCATACAATGCACAAGGGCTGATTACAGAAAAGAAATTAATAAAAAACGGTGTCTTAAAAGTGGTTTCTAATTTTAGTTATTTGTATTATTAAATACTAGAACCTATCCCAAGGAATACCTGCTAATATTAAAACCAAAGCAATTCCAAAATATATTAAACCTATTTTTTTGAATTTAGAAACATCCGTTGCTTTTTTCAATTTAGCATAACCAATATGCACCAAAGTAATGGCCGCCAACATCATTACAAAATGCTCTACAGCAATTTTTCTGATTGGTGCAGTTGACATAACAGTTTTCATTCCACTGCTAAAGGCCTCGAAACCCATTGCACTATATACAAAGTATAAAATTAAGCCCATTAATAATTGCACATCGCACATGATCATAAATGCCAAAGCTGGCAATTTATCTTTTTTGCCTATTGCTGTTTTATTATTTTCAAAAGGCAGAACAATTGCTACAACAGCAGTTACTAGCACTAACCATCTAACATCTGAATGTGTATGTTTTAAAAATTGTTCCATATTAATTTATTTTTTATTGAGGCGAAAATAGTATTTTATTCAAACATTTTATTCATTTTTGAAATTATTGCAGTTGAATTTAATTCTGTTATTTGCAATAACTCTGCAGGACTGCCGTGTTCAATAAATTTATCTTCGATAGCCAAACATTCAATATTACCTTTATATTTTTCTTGAAAAGCTAAAGTGCAAATAGTACTTCCTAAGCCACCAATTTGCTGACCTTCTTCAATCACTATAATTTTATCAAACTTTTTAAAAATTTGCTGCAAACAATTCAAATCCAAAGGCTTTAAATATTTAAAATCGTAATGTGCAATACTGTATTGACTAACCAATTTATCCATTGCTTTCATTACTTCATTGGCTAAGGTTCCATGACTTATAATACAGCATTGTGTACCTTGTGTTAAACATTCTGCTTTGCCTATTTCTTGTTGTTCAAATATAAATTTTTCTAATTTACTCAATGCTTTTCCTCTAGGATAACGAATAACAAAAGGCGATGACGAATGGGTTTCAGCCGTTTTCATAGCATTCAATAATTCTTGTGCATTGCGAGGGGATGTAATAACTAAATTGGGAATGGCTTGCAAAAACGATAGATCAAAAACACCATGATGCGTGGGTCCATCTTCGCCCACAAGCCCTGCCCTATCTATGGCAAATATTATAGGTAAGTTTTGTAAAGCTACATCGTGTATCAATTGGTCGTAACCACGTTGCAAAAAAGTAGAATAAATACAACAAAATGGACGTAAACCAGAAGCTGCCAAACCTGCACTAAACGTTACCGCATGCTGCTCGGCTATCCCTACATCAAACACCCTGCTAGGAAATTCTTTCTGCATAAAATGCAATGAACTACCTGAAATCATAGCTGGTGTAATGGCTACTATTTTTTCGTTTTGCTTCGCTAGTTCTAGCAGAGCTTTTCCAAAGATATCTTGATATTTAGGTAAACCATCATTAGTGGATAAGCTTTTGCCCGAAAGCTTATCAAATTGAGAAGTACTATGCCATTTGGTTTGCTCTTCTTCGGCAGGTTTATAACCTTTGCCTTTGGTAGTTTTAATATGAATTATTTTAGGCGATGCGATGTTTTTGCATTGCTCAAAAACAGGTATCAGCTCAGTTATATTATGTCCATCTAAAGGCCCAAAATATTGAAAACCTAAATCCGTAAAAAAATTATCTTTTTTAAACTCTAATTGTTCAAGATATTCGCCTAAAGCTCCTTGACTTGGATCAATACCAATATGGTTATCGTTTATAATAATAGTAATATTGGTTTGACTTAAGGCAGCATTATTTAATGCTTCAAA
>JABMMZ010000102.1 GCA_013205405.1 Bacteroidota bacterium
CAGATAAGGTTCATAAAGTAAAAACATTTACCGAAAAACCATCTTTAGAGCTAGCCTTAACATTTATAGAAAGTGGAGAATTTTATTGGAATAGTGGCATTTTTATTTGGAAAGCAGAAGATATTTTAGCAGAATTTGAAGCTCACCAGCCAGATATGTATACACTATTTAAAAAAGGCACAAAAAAATACAATACCCATGAAGAGCAAGCTTTTGTAAATAAGCAATATCCGCTTTGTAAAAGTATTTCTATTGATTACGCTATTATGGAAAAAACAAAGATTGCCAGTATTTTACCTACTACCTTTGGTTGGAGCGATTTAGGCACTTGGAAATCCTTATATGAATTGCGTGATAAGGATAACAATGGTAATTTATTGCATGGTAAAAATATGCATGTTTATAACACTAAAAATTGCTTGGTAATAGAAGAGGCGCATTCGGATAAATTAGTAGTTATAGAAGGTATGGAAGGCGCAATTATAGTAGATACTCCTGATATATTATTTATTAGTCATTTAAATAAGGAACAAGAAGTACGTGAAATAACGAATGATATTAAAGAGAAATTTAAAGGTAAGTTTTCTTAAATTCTAGTTAATTGAGTTTCTTACCCTTTTAAAAAATAATCGTATCGCTTGATTGATACTTATTTCTGATTTCAACATTTCCTGTTTGCAAAAAATAGCTGCTAACACATGGGTTAATTTTTCTCCTTCGTCCTTTCCTTCTATTTCTATTGACAAGGTTTCCTCATTCAATAGCGCATTTTCCGCTTGTTTTAGTTTTTCAATAGAATAATTTTCTGCATTGTATTTAATAGAAGATGAATTCATAAAGATTCTAATAATTCTATCAATTTTTCTTCATTAGTATTTGATACTGATTTTACAAATACACCATTTCTAAATATAGCAAAAAATGGCAATGTATCTAAGCCAGCTATTCTTCTAACTATAGGATTATACTCTGAGTTGATACTTAAAAATAAAATATGCTTAAAACGCTCGTCAGTGCTAAGTTTTTTGTATTTGGGTGAAAATAATTGACAAATGCCGCACCAATCGGCATAGTATTTTATGACTACATTTTCTGTTGATGCTAAATGAACAGAATAAGTTTCATCATTACTTATTTCAACAGCCATTTTATTTATACTTATTTATCAATTCATTAAGTTCTTCTTCAGTTTTTCCGCCAATGGTGCGGTGTAAGGTTTTACCTTTTTTAAATAAAATAATAGTTGGTAAAACATCAATTTTATATTTGGCAGCTAATTCCGGATTGACATCACTATCTATACTTAAAACCGTTACTTCATCAGCTCTTTCCTCTTTTATTTTATCTACAAATGGCTGCATGACTTTACAAGGACCGCACCACGTAGCATTAAAATCCACAAATACCAATTTTTTACTATTTATGATACTTTCAAATTCCTTTAAAGTATACTTTTTTAAATCACTTTTTGCCTCATTTGATACTAAAGCATTTTTAACCTCTTTTTCGGGCATAATAAGTGGCAAATTCGCTTTTGTCCATGCATCTATTCCTCCTGATAATGATACCACATTTTTGTAACCTAATTCATTCAATTTTTGCGCTGCATTCTCACTTCTAATGCCTTTTAAACAATATACATATATTTTACTTCCCTTGTTTAAATTTTTGTTCGCTTCAGTGATAAAATTATCGCTATTGTAATCAATATTTATTGCACCATCTATGAAGTATTGATTGTATTCTTCTGGTGTTCTTACATCTACCAATACGCCATTATTGGTTTGTACTTCTGCATAAAATTCTTCAGGCTGAAGCATTTTAATGTTTCCCTTACATGCTATTAAAAGCACTGTTAATATGATGTATGCATAATATTTCATGATTCGGAATTAATGGATTTTATTTATCTGATACGGTTATATTAAAAATAATGATAATTGTTGCCTATTTGCTAAATAATCCTGCTAAGCCTTCCATGCCGCCTGTCATAGCACCTATTTGACTAAAAGATGCTTTTTCTGAACTTTCTAAGGCTTTGTTTATTGCCAAAACCATGTTGTCCTCTAGTTTACTTTTGTTATTTAATTGATTTTCATCAATATAAATTGCTAAAATTTTTCTATTGCCATTGCATTCTACAGTAATACCACTGGTATTCTCTGAAATTGTAATTGCTTCTAAATTGGCTTTCATTTCTGCAGCCTTTTTTTTCATTTCTAATATTTGAGAAATATTTCTGAACATAATTTTTGGTTTAATCTTTGTAATACAAAGTTAAGCTAAATTACTTTCGCTCAAAATAAAAATATATATATTTTAAAAATCATTATTTTTGAACTTTACTATGTTTAATAAAAATCTATTACTTGCTTCGCTTTTAATCATTACTTCTGTCAATTTATGTGGCCAAAAGTACAGAGATACCATTGAAAAGAAACTGAATGCTTATAAAAAAATTACACTTACTTCAGATATCAGTTCTCTGAGTATTGATGAAAGAAGGGGTTTAAAGTTTTTAATACTTGCAGCACAAGAAATGAATGAACTTTTTTGGTTGCAATCTTTTGGTAACAAATTAGAATTAGATTCTATAAAGGACCCTATAATTAGGCAGTATGCTATAATAAATTATGGCCCATGGGATAGGTTAAATAATAATAAACCGTTTGTGAAAGGCTATGGCGCTAAACCAGCCGGGGCAAATTTTTATCCTAAAGATATGACTAAGCAGGAATTTGAATCATTAGTGGATAGTAATAAAAATAATCCTAACATGGTAATTAATAGAAATCCTGAAGACAATAAATTAAGAGCAGAGAATTATCCTGGAAATTATATGATGCATTTATCAAATACCTTTCAAGCTTTGCAGGCTGCAGCCGTATTTTTTGAAAAAAGTGATTCTATGTTTAGTAATTTTTTAAAGTTACGTGCTTTGGCCTTAATGACTAATCAGTACACTGAAAGTGATATTGCTTGGCTTGACTTAAAGAATAATAAATTTGATATCATAATAGGTTCTATTGAAAATTACGAAGACCAATTATTAGGCATTAGAACGAGTTTTGAGGCATTTGTTTTAATTAAAGATTTAAGTTGGAGTAAAAAATTAGAAAAGTACGTTAGTTATTTACCCGAATTGCAAAAAAATTTACCTGGAGAAGATAAATATAAAGCAGAAACTGCCGGCAGTAGCAGTCAATTAAATGCATACGATGTGGTGTATTATGCAGGTGATTGTAACGCAGGGAGCAAAACAATAGCTGTGAACTTACCAAACGATGAAAAATTGCAATTAGAAAAAGGAACTCGCAGAAGTCAATTAAAAAACGCTATTCAAGCAAAATATGAAAACATAATGGTACCTATTTCGAATATATTAATCGATTCCACGCAAAGAAAACATCTAACTTTTAATGCTTTTTTTAGCACCATTATGTTTCATGAAGTAGCGCATGGTTTAGGTATTAAAATTACAATAAATGGTAATGGAACAGTAAAAGACGCACTTGGTGCTGACTATAGCGCGCTTGAAGAAGGCAAAGCAGATATTTTAGGCTTATATATGATTACTCAATTATACAATAAAAAAGTATTACAAGAAGGAGAATTAATGGATTATTATGTTACTTTTATGGCAGGTATTTTTCGTTCCGTTCGTTTTGGAGCTTCTAGTGCACATGGTAAAGCCAATATGATACGGTTTAATTATTTTAGAGAACAAGGTGCCTTTACAAGAAATGATATAACTGGGCAATACATCATCAATTTTGAAAAAATGAAAGATGCTATGACCTCTTTATCCGCCTTAATATTAAAACTGCAAGGTGATGGTGATGTGGCGGGTGTTAAAAAGTTATTACAAGAGAAAGGCAAAATAAACGATGAATTGCAGAAAGATTTAGACGGACTAAGTAATAAAAATATACCTGTAGATATTATCTTTGAGCAAGGTCTTGAAGTACTAGGCCTTATGGCAGATTAAAATAAAAAGTAAAATAATATATATAATAATAACAAAGTAAAATCGTTAGTACAATAACACCGAATAATACGATTTTAATAAAAAATAAAAAACATGAGTAAATTCAAATATTTCCTATTTATCCCTGGTATAGTGCTTATATCTTTAGCCTTTTGCTTTAAAAAAATAATTACTTCTGACGATTCAATAATTTCACAAGCCATTGTAAGTGTGCTAGAGAATGCGCATTACGAGCCTCAAGAAGTGAATGATAATTTTTCAGAAAAATTATTCTATTTATACTTAAAACGTTTAGATAATAGTAAACGTTTTTTTATAAAATCAGATATTGATTCTTTAAATCAATTTAAAACTTTACTAGATGACCAGGCAAAAGCTAATGAATATAATTATTTTGATATGGCCAATAGATTGCATATTGTTAGAATTAATCAAATTGGCGAATTGTATAAAGAAATATTAGCTAAGCCATTTAATTTTACAGAAAAAGAAACTCTAGAATTTAATGAAGAAAATTCTCAATATTTAGATACGGAAAAAGAATTGAAAGAATTTTGGCGCAAATCTTTAAAACAACAAGTACTCGAAAAATTATTTCAAAAACAAAAAGCCCAAGATAAAGCCAAAGAACGCAAGGATACTTTGATAAAAATAAAACCCTACGATACATTAGAATACTTATCACGCATGGAAATACTAAAAAATCAAAATGATTGGTTTTTGCGTTTGAAAAAATTTGATACTAAGGAAAAAGTAAGCCTTTATATCAATTGTATCACCGAACTTTTTGATCCCCATACGAGTTATTTTCCACCTAAAGATAAAGAAAATTTTGATATAAGAATGAGTGGTAAGCTAGAAGGTATTGGTGCTCAATTACAAGAAAAAGATGGCTTTTTAAAAGTGGCAGGTATTGTGCCCGGAAGTCCCAGTTATAAACAAGGCGAGTTAAAAGCAGGCGATATAATTATTAAGGTAGCGCAAGGTGCACTAGAACCAGTAGATGTTACCAATATGAAAATAGATGATGCTATTCAACTTATTAGAGGAAAAAAGGGAACAGAGGTTCGTTTGACTGTAAAAAAATTAGATGAAAGCATTAAAATAATTCCAATTATAAGAGATGTGGTAGTATTGGAAGATGGTTTTGCAAAAAGTTCCATTATTGAAAAAAATGGTGACAAGTATGGATATATTAATCTACCTACTTTTTATATTGATATGAATGATAGATATGGTCGTTCTTGCGCGCGTGATATAGAAATTGAAGTAAAAAAATTGAAAGAAGATGGCGTAAAGGGTATTATATTAGACTTAAGGAATAATGGTGGAGGCTCCTTAAGTGATGTAGTGAAAATTGGTGGTTTATTTATTGAAAAAGGCCCTATCACTTTGGTAAAAGACCGTGAAAAAAGAATAGACGTATTGGGAGATGATGACAAAAGTATTTTATATGATGGTCCTTTAACTATTATGGTAAATGAAAATAGCGCTTCTGCATCTGAAATATTAGCAGCTGCCATGCAAGATTACCACCGCGCAGCCATTATAGGAACCACCACATTTGGCAAAGGCACTGTACAAAGATTTATTGAGTTAGATGATGCTTTTGAAACAAATAGTGGTGAAAAACTTGGTGCAATTAAAATTACAATTCAAAAATTTTATAGAGTAAATGGCGGCACTACACAATTAGCAGGTGTTGTTCCCGATATTGTTATACCTGATAGATACCGTTATATTGAATATGGCGAAAAAGATAGTGAGCACCCTTTAGGCATAGATTATGTAAAAAAAGCAGATTATAAAATAAATTATAGTTTTGAAAAAGGTATAATTAAAGCTAAAAAAAATAGTGATAAACGAATTGCTCAAAGTCAAATTTTTAAAGAAATAGAACGCTTAGCACTTAAAATAAAAGCACAAAGTAAACGTACTACTTTTACCCTTAATTTAGAAGAATATAAAGCTGAGCAAAAACAATTAGAAGATGATAATAAATTCTACGAAGAAAGTATTAAGCAAATAAAGGCATTAACTTTTAGCACAACAACAGCAGATTCAAAATTAATGGATAATGATACCCTAAAAGTAAAGATTAAAAATGATTGGAATAAAGGATTTGAGAAAGATATTTATATTCAAGAAGCTGTAGAAGTTTTAAAGGATTTACAATAGTGTAATAATAAGTGAATAAAATTAGCCTTCCAATCTAAATCTTTCTCTTTTTAATTCTTGGTAGGCTAGTGGTTTACTTTTTAATTCTGCAGTTTCATTTTGTTGTTTATATATATCTATTGCTGCAAATAAAGCATTACTAAAGCTTAATGTTAAGGCAATATTTTTTCCTGCTATATCATAGCCAGTGCCATGGTCAGGGCTAGTTCTAATGATACTAATGCCTGCAGTAAAGTTTATGCCATCTTCAAATGCAAGTGATTTAAAGGGAATAAGCCCTTGGTCGTGATACATGGCTAAAACCAAATCAAATTGTAAATAATTTTTCATACCAAAAAAACCATCAGCACTGTATGGTCCAAAACAAAACATTCCCTCTTTATTAGCTTGTTCTATGGCAGGTAAAATAATTTCTTTTTCTTCGTTTCCAATTGTACCACTATCGCCATTATGAGGATTCAAACCTAAAACAGCTATACGTGGTTTTACAATACCAAAATCTTTTTTTAAGCTTTCAGATGCTATTTTTATTTTATTAATAATAACATCCTTGGTAATAAGCGATGCTATTTTTGAAAGTGCTACATGTTCTGTTATTAAACCCACTTTTAACTCTTCACATGCTAATATCATTAATGAATTTTGAGCACCTAAATACTGCGTTATAAACCCAGTATGACCCGTAAAACCTTGCTCAATTTTAATGGTACTTTTATCTACAGGAGCAGTTACTATGGCATTTAATTTTTTGGCTTTTGCATCTTGCATCATTCTGTTAATGGCTAAAAAAGCTTCTTTTCCTGCATTTAAACTCGCTTTTCCATACTGAACTTCAAAATTATCATTACTTGAAGCTATCATATTTAATTGATTCTCTTTAGCTTCGCTAATATCTCTAATCAAGGTGTAACTATAGTTTTCTATGTTACACATTTTTTTGGCAGAAGTAAATGTTTTAGGATTACAATATAACACCGGTATGCAGTATTCATAAATAAAACTATGTTGAAGAGTTTTAATTACCACTTCTAATCCTACGCCATTTGGATCGCCTTGCGATATCCCTATAATTGGTTTTGCCATTGGTTTATTTACTTGCTTTTTTACTTAAAAAATCGAACATTAATCTAACACCTACACCGGTTCCTCCTTTAGGTTTATAAGCATCTACAACATGGTTAAACGCAGGACCAGCAATATCAAAATGCATCCAAGGATAATCTGTAAAATGTTGCAAAAATTTAGCTGCACTTATTTGTCCTCCTTCTCCTTTACCTAAGTTAGTCATATCTGCTATTTCGCTTTTTAATTCATCAGCATATTCGTCCCAAAGTGGAAATTCTACTAGTCTTTCAAATACTTCATAACTGCTATCAAATACATCTTGTTTTATTTCATCGTTCGCAGTTCCTAAAAAAGCAGAGGCATAAGGCCCAATTGCCCGAACTGCAGCACCCGTTAATGTAGCAAAATCGCACACCAATTCAGGATTTAATTTTTTAGCATAATGCAAAGCATCTGCTAATACTAATCTGCCTTCTGCATCTGTATTTAATACCTCTACTGTAGTGCCGCTATACATTGTGATAACATCTCCTGGCGCATAGCTATCTTCGCCTATCCAATTATCTGTAGCTGGCACCAAGCCTACAACATGTATAGGAAGTTCGGCTTTTGCTACTGCATATAAAGTGCCTGCTACTACTGCGCTGCCTGCCATATCGCATTTCATATAATCCATACTCATAGGGGTTGGTTTTAGGCTTAAGCCACCTGTATCATATACTACTCCTTTACCTACCAAAACATACGGTTTTTTATTAACCGCATTTTTAGGTTTATATTCCATAATATTAAAAGTAGGTGGTATTTTACTTCCCTTATTTACCGCTAATAAGCCACCCATTTTCTGAGCTTCTATTTTTGCTTCATTCCAAACTTCGACATTAAAACCTGCATCTTTACCCATTTTTTTAAATTCTTCGGACAATTGAAGTGCATTTAAAAAACTCTGAGGCTCATTTACCAAATCGCGCGCAATAAATGTAGCTTGTAATACTACATTTAAATTATCAATACTTTTTTTATCCATTTTTTCTGATAAAATAGTAATCTCAGATAAGGAATGGGTTAATTTCTTTTTATCAGATTTATATTTTAAAAATTGGTAACTTGATAAGGCAATTCCTTCGGCTGTGCTTAAAGCTGATTTATTATCATTGGCTACAATTGTAATGGAATCTATTTTATTTTCAATGGCTACTCCACAAATTTTAGCGCCCATTTTTCTTAGTTTTTCTGCTGCTTCCCAATTGATTGGACCCGATTGTAAAATAATAAAAATATGGCTTTCTCCGTTATTGAAAAGTATTTGCTTCTTTTCTAATTTTATAGCATTTTTTACTGCATCTGTTTGTTCTTTAGTTAAATAAACAGATTTTTTGAATGTTTTTGAATCAATAATCAATACAAGATTAGTGGTTTCGGAAATTTTATTGATAGCTTTTATCTTAATCATATTGTGCAAAAATACATAAAAAAAGTCTGCGTTTATGCAGACTTTTTTTTTAAGATATGTAAGTGATTAATATTATTTTACCATTTTTTGTTGAAATACAATTTCATTATTTTGCTTCATTCTTATCAAATATATGCCACTTGCAAGCGCTTGTGTATTTAATGAAATGGCATTTACATCTGATAAAATTAATTTTCCAGTCATGTCCGTTACTTGAATTTCATAATTCTCCAAGTCGGTTTTAATAGTTAAAAAATCTGAAAATGGATTAGGAAATATTTGTGTTTGATTGGTGTGCAGTGTATTTAAGAATGTAAAATTAGGAACTGCTATTACTTGGTTTGTACTATCTGTACATGTTTGAAAATTAGTGGTAGCTAAGCTTACCGAAGCATTAGAGCTTATATAAGGCGAAAAATCTATCACTAATGGGTTTGTTGTGCCTATCATTACATTATTAGCATACCATTTATAAACAGTATTCGTATTATCTGTGGCTGCTAAGGTATAAATTTTCCAATTTCTAGTGTAATTAAATGCAGCCGAAGATGGCAGATTTAAAGTAAATTTAGAAGACTTTGAGCGAATGCAGCTGTTTACAATTCCTTTTGCTAAAAGTTGATCATTGCTTATTAAATTGGTATATAAGAAAGTATTGTTATTGCCGCTATTTACTAAGTTACCATTTTTATAAAATTCATAGGTATTATAAACATTAGACATAACAAATAAGTATGAATTTTTGCAACTAAATACGTTTACACTTACCGCAGGATCAATTGGTAAAGTATCTAAAAGGAAACCTATTTTTTCAGATATTGCTGGGCAAGTTGGACTTAAGCTATCTATAATCGAAATAGAAATTGAATCTCTGTTTGTTGGGGTAAATGTAAAAATTGTATCTTTTTTATAAGAACCATTGTTAAAAGCAATACTGTATTTAGCTTTATAAAGTTGTTTTACCTGTAATGTTAAATCGGAGCCTTTGCAAATTCTGGCTGGTGAAACAATATTATACAATAAATTGGAACAGGCATTCGTTTTAATAGCAAAGGTTGTATCGCTAAAAGAACAAGGTATTTTTTGATTACTTCTAATGGTTACATTGTATGTTGTTGAAGAGCTTAATCCGTTTATTTTAATGGTACTATCTGAAGTAGTATTCAAAAAACTACCTCCATTTACCTTGTATTTATAATTTGTAATTCCATTTACCTTTGTCCAAGCTAAATTGATAGTAGAAGTAGTTTTACTAGTAATAATATTGCTTGGAAATAATCTTTTATTAATGACAATTTTTATATTATTTGAGTTTATACTCAAACATTTTGCTATACTTTTGCCTACTGCATATATTTGGGCAGTGTTTGATGTACTATAGTTGTAAGTTAATCCTTTTATTCTGGCTTTAAGAATGCCATTTTCATACCACAAAGTGCTATCAATATCTGTTCCTATTACTGTTAGAACATCCGAAAAAGTATTGCAGAAAGTATCGGCCACAAATGTTTTGGCTACAGTCAATGTTGGTTTTGCATTTACATTTAGCTTAAAATTATTACTCGTGGCGGAACAGCTATTTAAAGTACTAGTCGTTTTAATGGAATAAATACCAGAGTCTTTAACAAAAATATTCTTAGTTGTTTTTCCATTTGGATTCCATTTGTAGGTAATATTAGATGCGGTATTTCCTAAAAGCAATAATGAGTCTCCTGCACACACTGATGCTGAAGCACCATTGCTTATGCTGGCTAAAGGCGAAGGGCTTACTAAAAATTTTAAAGAATCAGGAGCACTTGTGCCTAGTGTATTTTTAACTGTTAATATTGCCCACTGTGTGCCAGTAGAAGTAAATTTAACGCTTGGATTTTGATCCACACTTGTAGCTGGTGTAGCGCCAGTAAATTTCCAGGAATAACTTGATGGTGAATTGGTTCCAGCTCCAGTAATGTTTGGAAAATAATTAGTACATGTTAAAGTATCATTGCTTTTAGCATCAGCTACTGGCATTAGGGATGACAAGCCATATTCAAATGTTTTGCCATATATTGCATCTCCTGCATCATTCGAGCTATTATTATTTGTAGCCATTACCACTACATGAAATTTAATTTTACCAGAAAAATTTCTAGGTGCTTTCCAAGTAAATACCCATCGTGTGCTATCTGTAGCAACAGAAGCCGTGCCAGTAGAAGTATGCGCAATGTATTCTCTGGTATCTGTTCCTACATTTCTTGTGTGTCTTTGTACACGTGTAGCGCCACTTGGAATGGCTAATGTGCCAATAGGTTTATTTGTAGAAGAAGTTAGCACAGTTAGCTGCATCCCAAATTTTGAAATGCTCTTTTGTTTGTAGGTTAATTCCATAGTATAAGTAGAATCAGGCACATAACCATTACCTGGAAAATTAGTTTTAAGTAAAATTTTATTCAATTGAGCATTGCTACTAGTAATAATACTACCGCCATGACAACTTGTGCAATTTCCGTCACTTGGTGCATTAGAGTATCCAGCACCAGGACTATTTGCATTATTAATAGCACTTGTAAGGATAATAAAAAACAATAAAATAATAAATGTGTTACGTATGTATATTTTTTTCATGTATTTACAAATATATTTTATAACACTTGTTGTAACAAATATAATTACCTTGATTGTAAAAATATGACAGAAATATGGCAGTGAAATGACATATCTTTAAATTTAAAATTCTTAAAGGTAACTAATTATCTTTCAATTCAAATTTATATCCCACCCCCCTTATAGAAAAAATATAAATTGGATTGCGAGGATCCGGTTCAAAATATTTTCGAAAAGATAAAATAAAATTATCAATAGTGCGGGTGCTTGGATATACTGCGTAACCCCAAACAGTCTGCAATATTCTTTCTCTACTTACTACTTCATTCTTATGTTCAATTAGCAATTTAAGCAACAAGGATTCTTTTTTAGTTAAAATAAAATTACCATTTGCACCTTTGGCCTCATAAGTTTCAAAGTTTACATAATTATTGCCAAATTTAAATTCTCTTAAACTACCTGATAGAATAGAAACGGTGCTTCCTTTACGACTCATTAAATTTTGAACTCTAATTTGCAATTCTTCTAAATTAAATGGCTTGGTTAAATAGTCATCGGCACCTTTGCGTAAGCCTGCTATTCTATCTTCTGCTGTATTTCTTGCTGATAGGAATAGTATAGGGACTTCATTATTCTTCAAACGAATATTTTCACATACCGCTAAGCCATCAATACCTGGAATCATAATATCTAAAATAACAAGGTCAAATTGTTCGTTTTTAAACCGTTTGATGGCCTCTAAACCATCTTTCACAGCAATAACTTTATTGCCATCTAATTCTAAATTTAGTTTTACTAAATCTAGTAAACTGCTTTCATCTTCTACTAATAGTATACGTTTGCTCATAAGCTTATTTTTTATTTATTATATTAAATGTTATATTGAATATAGCGCCATTTGGGCTATTTTTTTCTACCGTAATATTTGATTTATGTTTTCGTAAAATCTGTTTTACTAAAAATAAACCAAGACCTGTACCTTGAGATTGACGTGTATTTTCGTCACCAATTCTATAAAATTTTTTAAAAATTTTATTTTTTTCCTTTTGAGCAATACCAGGTCCATTATCTGCTATTTTTATCTGTAATAAGTTATTATTTTCTGTTACAGAAATAACAACTTGCGCTTTAACACCTGCATACTTAAGCGTATTTTGAAAAATATTACTAAATACTAAACGCAAAGAAAGAATATCTCCAAAAATCATTTTTGGCTCTGTTGGTAATAATAATTTACCTTCAAAAACTGGTGGGCAAAAAATAGTATTGGCTTCTTTTGATATTAATTCTGTTATATTTATCTCTTGAATATCGTATTTATAACTACTGCCGTCTATTCTTGTAGTTAGCAAAACATTGTCTATTAATTCGTTTAATCTATTGGCATTGGAGATAGTTTGATTTAATACAGATCCATGTTGTTCTTCATTTAATTTTCTTGAAAAAAGTGTTTGTGCTCCTAATTTTATGGCAGCAAGTGGTGTTTTTAATTCATGGGTAACAGAAAGTAAAAAATTATTCTGCATTTTATTTAAATTGAGTAAGGATTCCAATCTTGAAAAAACCCATAATACTCCTAAAATAACTGCTATTGTAAATACAACCGCTTCTGAGTAAAAAGCTCTTAAATGCGATTGATGGGTTTTATCTATCCCTAATATTTCTAGTGGAGAGGATTGTATTTCAATTAAAGAATTTAAGTTAGTGGCTGCTTTGTTTAAATTTAATACAGAAACTGATTTGTTTTTGATATTGGCCTTACTAATTATTCTATTCACCTCATTAATATGTATTTTTACATTCTGATAAAGAGAACCCTCTAAATGATGACTATTTAAATATTCTACAATTTCGTTTTTAATGATAGTATTATTCAAATTTCTTTTTTCAATTTCAATAAGATGCTCTTTGTTAGCAAACTGTACCAAGGAGAACAGCCACCAACCAAATGCTGCTAAAATATATGCAATTACTAATATTAAAATACCTCTTATTTTCAAAATAGAACCTAAAAAAATTGTTTTTTTCAAATATAAATCAAATATTTGAACAATTGAATTTACCTGAATATACCAAAGAACAGCTTTCTTTAAGAAATGGACAAGATAAACCAGAAATATGGATAGCCTATAATGGTTTTATTTATGATGTTACAAATAGCAGATTATGGAGAAATGGCAAGCACTATGAGCATTGGGCCGGTCAAGATTTAACGGCTGAATTAAGCCATGCACCGCATACTGAAAAGGTATTTGAAAGGTATAAAATAATTGGTGTTTTATTGTAAAGTTTTACAAAATTTTTACAAATCTATTTTCTCTACTCTGCTTTCATGTCTACCACCTTCAAAAGTTGCAGATAAATAAGCATCTGTAATTTCTATGGCTGTATCGTTGGTAATATAACGTGCAGGCAAACATAAAATATTGGCATTGTTATGTTGCCTTGCCAATGTGCCAAGCTCTGGCAGCCAGCATAAAGCAGCTCTGATACCTGCGTGCTTGTTAGCTGTTAGGCATACACCGTTTCCACTGCCACAAAGCAATATCCCTAATGTGTTTTCTTTGTTTAATAAATCATTGGCTACTTGGTGTGCATAATCAGGATAATCTACCGAATCAGCAGAATAAGGTCCTACGTCGTGTACAAAACAACCTTTGCCAATTAAATGATTTTTTACTACTTCTTTTTGGTCGAAACCTGCATGGTCGCTGCCTATGGTAATGTTTTTCATATTTTTATTTTAAACTTGCTTGATAATCGTCTTCTGCTTTTTTCTTGTTATTTTCTACTCGTTTGGTAATAAATACGCCTATTTCAAAAAGCATATATAATGGAATAGTTAGAATTACCTGACTTACTATATCGGGAGGCGTTACAATGGCTGCTACTATTAAAATAATAACAAATGCATATTTTCTGTATTTTTTTAAAAATGTGGAACTAATAATACCAATGCGCGCTAAGAAATACATTAATACAGGCAACTCAAAAATTAAGCCTGTACCTAAAACCAATAAACTCATAAAGGAAACAATGCTTTGAATATTTATTTCATTTTTTACCAAAGGACTTAGGGTATAAGTGGCAAAGAAATTAATAGAGATAGGACATAGTACAAAATATCCAAACAAGATGCCCAACCCAAATAAAAATCCAGTATAAAATACAAAACCTTTAGACCCTTTCGTTTCTTTTTGATTAAGTGCTGGTTGTATAAATTTCCAAACTTGATATAAAATATAAGGCATTGACAAAATAATGCCAGCCAAAAAAGCCAACTTAAATGACATCATAAATTGACCTGCCATTTCTGTATTCTGCAATGTTATTTGAAAATCTTTAACACATAATTGGTCGTTATGGTAGTAGGAGTGACTCCATTCGCATAATTTTCTGTAGGTAAAAAAATCGTGGTGTAATGGACCTAATATGATATCATCAAAAATATTATCAATATAAAAAAAAGCTATGATTGATAAAACCAAAATAGCCAAGGCACTTTTAACTAAATGTTTTCGTAAGTCATCTACATGATCTAAAAAAGACATTTCTTTTTCTTCGTGTTTTTCTTCTAAATGGTTATCTTGGTCTAGTGGCACTTGTCTATTTTTGATTTTTATAAGTTTGATTTTCGTTTTAATATTCTTCACTACGTTCAGAATGACAACTTTGCTTGATATATTGAGCAATATCCTATCTTTGTCATATTAAGCTTTAGCGAAATATCTACATTAACATACCACCACATACACTCAGTGTTTGACCGGTTATATAGGTGCTCATATCGCTTGCTAAAAACAAACAGGCATTGGCTACATCATCTGTTGTACCTCCGCGCTTCAATGGAATGGTATCTACCCAACCTTTTACAACATCAGCATTTAAAGCGGCTGTCATTTCGGTTTCAATAAATCCAGGTGCTATGGCATTACATCTTACATTTCTACTTCCTAATTCTTTAGCTATAGATTTTGTAAACCCTATCATTCCTGCTTTACTAGCGGCATAATTAGCTTGACCTGCATTGCCTGTAACACCTACAACACTTGTCATATTGATAATGCTACCAGCTTTATTTTTTAGAAAAGTTTTTAAACAAGCTTTGGTTAAGTTAAAAGCCGATTTAAGGTTAGTATTTATTACCTGATCCCACTGTTCTTCGCTCATACGCATTAATAATGTATCGCGTGTAATACCCGCATTATTAATTAATATATCTATGCTTCCAAAATCTGCAACTACTTTCTCTGCTAATTCTTGTGCAGCATTATAATTACTTGCATCACTTTGATAGCCTATAACTTTTACACCATATTTTAAAGCTAATTCTTGTTCAAATGCTCTTGCTTTTTCTACAGAGCTTGCAAATGTAAACGCAATATTAGCATCGTTCTTAGCAAATGCTTCTGCTATGCCTTTTCCTATTCCTCTACTTGCACCTGTTATTAAAGCTACTTTATTTTTAAGCATATTATTTTATGTTTATATAGTGTGGCAAACTTACATATTTTTTTATTTAAAAAACCCATTCAAACTATTCTATTTTTATAGGCATTACTGTGTAAGTAAAAACAAGTGTTTTTAATTTTCTATTGTTTTTAGCAGAATCATATCCATCATCTACTTCTATATTACTAATTGAAATGGTATAAGTTTTATTAGCTTCTGCGGAGTTATTGAAATACCAAACGAGTGTGTTTAAACCATAACCTTGGTATAATTTTTCAACATTTACCTTAATTATCTTGCCATTTTCTGTCACTGTAATTTTTGCCTTTTCAAAATTGGCATTATTCAAAGAAAAACTCCATCTAGCAGGCACAAATTTTAGGGGAAAATAATCTTCTGAGGGCCACATTACAGGTTTATTTTCGTTAAAATAAATTGGTTTTTTATTAATACCAGATCCAAAAACCCATAGGGCAGTAGCATCATTGGTACTTCCATGTCCAAATACAGTATTAAAAGGATTTAATATCCATCTTCTATGTCCGCAAGAATAATTATTACCTCCATTGTCTTGCATTTCACCTAGTATAGCATCACTAAAAGCATGACCTAAAGATAAATTGCTGCTGGAAGCGGCTAAGGCACCATCCGCAGTATAGCATTTCCATGTTTTGGGAGGACTGTGATTTAAATCATAATTTGCACTCATTATGAGGGCAGCTTTTTGACTTTTACTATTCAAGGAAGCATCTAAAACGGAGCTATCTGGTAAACCAGCCAAACGTCTTACATAGTTAATAGTATTTAAAACTATTTGTTGTCCTGCTTTATTTACAATACCTGCTTCACATTTTGATATATCTGGTTTCTTTTCAAAATAACTGTCGTAACCATTGTGATACTCAACATACAAATAACTTGCCTTAAAATCTTCTATGACATATTGCTTTTTTAATTCTAAAATTTTAGAATCATTGGGGAAATATTTGAGTGCTTTAGAACAATTAACAGCAAAACCAGAATAGTTTTTATCTTTTAATAATTGGGCTAATAAGGTAGTATATTGTACATACTGTTTATCTTTAATTTCTTTACTGTTAATAGTTTCAGCATATTTATTTACTAATTCTATATTGTTAGTGGTTTTGATTTCATTAGTAATAAATGCATTGAGATTAATAATTAAGGGTTTCAACTCTAGTTTAAGAGCTGGATATTTTATTTGACAAAATTGTAAAAAATCGTAATCTTCATTGTATAGTTTTTTGTTTAAGAAAAATTGATTGATATCTTTAATGACATCAATGGCTTTGGCTTGCTTTTTAAGGCTCTTGTGCGAATTTATCCAAACCAAATATTTTTTTTCAGAGGTTATTTCAGGTGATTTGGAAGTCAATTCATTTTTGAGTATTTCATACATTTTTCTATCCAATGTATCTGCTTTATTTAAACCAAAATTATCAAAATAACTACTTGTAATAAGTTTTAATTGGGGGCTATTTTCTGGCTCATTAATTAAATAATTTTTAAACAAGTAGCCATTTAAAATTTGAATATTAGCTTTTAATTGGCTTGAATGCAAAGTACTGTCATAGTAATTATGTATATGAATATTGTTGAGTATCTCATTAGTGTTAGTGCTGTAACTCTGTTCATTCGTTATTGCGCTTAAATGACTAATAATGGTATTCTTACATAACGTGCTTTTGACATAAACAAATTGTGCTTTTTTAAGCACTTCATCTACTAAACTAATTTTATTTATTTCGAAATAAATAAGTATTAAATCTGCATACGCAGTATCTAAATTTTCAAATAAAGCATCTTTGTTTTTAAAATGCTGATAATTGCCTACCACTAATTCTTTCAGCAATATATCTATTCCTGTAAAATTTTTGCTTTTTAAGCACTTATATTTTTCATATTTTATAGAATTTAGTGGGCTTAGTTCAGTAAGTTTAGTATAAATATCATTGGCCTTTTCTATATTGGTTTCGCAAAGTATTCGTGCAGCAAAGAGTTGTTTTTTCACAATGTATTTAAAATCCAAATTTAACAATTCCAGTAATTTAGTTTCCTTATCTTTTTTCTTTATTTTTAGTGCAATAGTCAATGCATTTTTTAAGGCATTTTTCTTTAACGAATGACTTTCTAAATTATCAATTTCAAGATACGATTTCATCTGCCATACATAAGGATATAGCTCGCCATTACCTGCTTGACTTCCTATAATTTCAGTGGCTTTTTCTATACACTTTTCATAATCACCTTTGTTATACAAATTTTCTAATTTCGGGAATGGGTTATACTGACCATAAACTGAGAATTGTAAAAAAGAAAATGAAATAAAAATTAAACGAAACATAATCTTAATATTTAACGCATTATCTATCAATTTAGTATTCAAATTAAAACGGTAAAAATTATTTACATTATATAAAATATTATTTAAATGCTCTAATCCAAGTGCATAAAGGCAATTCAAACCCTTTGGTACTTGGCACAATGCATTCTCCCCATTCGGCATCGGTTTTATAATGGCATTTAAATAAATTACTGCCAATAGTTCCGCTTAGCCCCATACTATAAAGATTGAGTAGCACAAAAAAATTACTTTTATCAGTAATACTAGCGCACAATTCAACTAGTTCATTCAGTTGTTCCTCTAATATCCACTTTTCGCCTCCAGGACCTCTACCGTATGCAGGTGGGTCTATAATAATACCTTGATAAATATTCCCTTTATTGGCTTGTCGTCTAATGTATTTTAGTGCATCTTCTACTAGCCATCTTATTTCAGGCGCTTTAGATAATTGTCTATTTTCATTGGCCCATGTTACCACATTTTTTACTGCATCCAAGTGCGTAACATCGGCACCTGCATGGGCCGCTACTATGCTTGCCGCACCGGTGTAAGCAAATAAATTAAGCACCTTGCATTTACCACTTATGCGCTTTATTTGTTCATCTATAAAATGCCAATTGCTTACCTGCTCTACAAATACTCCCAAATGTCCAAATGAAGTACAGGCTAATTTTAATGTTAAATTGAATGGCTTGTATTGAATTTCCCAATTTTTAGGCATTGGTTTAAAATATTGCCAACCGCCATTTTCATTATTTGTATCACGGTGACTTTTTTTGGTGTTATCTCTTTCAAATCGCGCATCAGCTAATTGTTTCCAATCTTTATCCCCTAATTGTTTTGGCCACAATGCTTGTGGTTCAGGTCTAATGAGGGTGTATTTACCAAACCGTTCTAGTTTTTCAAAATTACCGCTATCTATCAATTCATAGTCGGGCCAATGCGGAATATTTTCTTTCATAGTGTTTGTATTTGCAAAGAAAGCTAAAAAATATTTTATTTAAATAATAGATTTTATCTTTCTAAAAATCTAATTGATATCTTTTCTTATCACCTCATCAAAACTAATGATATTTAAGCTATACTATTTTTAGTATATTTGCATTCTTTAAAATAAAAATTCAAAAATGAGTGATTTTGTAACCGTATATGCTGAGGCAACGCCTAACCCTGATAGTATGAAATTTGTAGTTAGCAAAATGATATTGCCTAACGATAGTGTAGATTATAGAACCAAAGAAAAAGCGGAAGGAAACTCTCCACTCGCAGTTGCTATTTTTAATGAATACCCATTTGCGAATGGTGTGTTTATTATGAATAATTTTATTTCAATAACCAAACTGCCTGATGTGCAGTGGGTAGAGCATATTTCGCCAATTAGAGAATTTATAAAAACCTATTTAGAAAGCGAAAAGGAAATAATAAGTGCTAATAAAAATCTTACACCTGAGGAAGAGGGAGAGATAGAAGCTAAAATAAGAAAATTATTAGATGAACATGTTAAACCAGCTGTAGAAATGGATGGAGGAGCGATCAGTTTTAAATCTTTTAAAGAAGGTGTGGTTACGGTGGTAATGAAAGGAAGTTGCAGTGGCTGCCCATCTAGCACCTTTACTTTAAAGGCTGGTATTGAAAATTTATTAAAGAGAATGGTGCCTCAAGTAAAAACCGTTGAAGCTGAAGCTGAGTAATTTTGGCATTATTTTTGATGCTTTCTTAACTTATGAAAAAAAAACTCTCTGCTTTTGCTATTCTTTTAAGTATTCTATTAATGAATGCCTGTAAAAGAGAAGATTCAATACCTTCTAATATTAGCAATATAAATACTGTTGCCCCTTCTGATACTATTACTAGTTTCTTAGTAAGTTTTGAAAATGAGCAAGATTCTAGTGTAGAATTTGGCAACTATGATGATGACGATGGCCCAGGACCTAAAGCGGCCAATATAGGTGGCGTAAGTTTGAAACAAAACGCACCTTATAAAATTACTTTTAGAATAGAAGACGGTACGAATGCTGCCAACCCAATTATTTTAAACACTAAAATAAAAAACAATGGTAAAGACTACAAATTATGTATCACTAATAATTTAGCTATAACTACCACTGCTACTGATTCTGATGGTACATTGCCTATTGGTTTAACATACGATTTAAATACAAAAAATACTGGGAATGGTACTATTACTTTTACCATTAAATACCAAAAAGGTGTAAAAAATGGTGATTGTGCACCAGGTACAAATTATTATACCTGTACACTTCCTATTTCTGTATTCTAAATTTCAAAGTCCTTTTCTAAAAAGAACCCATTATCATTTTGAATAATGAGTTTGTATTTCCCTTTTTTATATCTAACCAAAGACTGGTTAAATACAAATGTTTGTTTGCCTTCTGAAGTATAGGAATCTTGTAATAAATAATTAACTATGCGTTTATCTTTATCAATAATATAGGCATTTAAAATGCCTGTGTGCGGTATTTTTACTTCCAATTCTGCGTTAAACATTAATGGCTTTGCAGTATTAAAGTCGCTGCCTGGGGTCAAATCTTTTTCTTTATATGAAATATTATACCATGGCACAATAATTTTTTTAATCTCAGCTAGTTTCTTACGCAACTGAACATCTGTATTATTCAAAACACCTACATTTTTTATAGGTCTATTATCGCTCATAACCCATACGGCACTCTGCATTGTAAATACTTCTATCGCTGCATTTTGAGATAAATATTGTGTTAATTCACGCCATTCTTTTGGTGCTAAAAAAGATTTATAAAACTTACTGTTTTTATTAGGAGCATGCATACTAGCTTGGCAACAGAAACCAAACAATTTTGACAAGAATTTCTTTTTTGGTTGAATGGTTACTATGTTTGGCTTTACTACTAAAATATCTTGTTCGCCACTATCTAAAGATACAAATCTTCTACCGCTCTCAATTTCTACTTTAATAACATTATCTGAAAAATTTTCAATTTCTACATTTATACATTCTCCACTATAGCCACCCAAGCCAATTGCTTGCATGCTTATAACATTCGTTTTTAGCAGAGAATCGGCCGTTAAAACTTGCTGTGCTACTAGACTTTGGCTAAATAAAAATACCAGTATTATTATATTCTGAGTTTTCATACTTTAATTAACGATTTTTATAGATAAAAAGTATATAAATCTTAAAAATAAATTAATTTTGATATGATTTAAGCATAGTATAAAATACTAAAAAATGCTTATTTTTGTATCCTTTTACATAAAAATAGAATATAAAAATAATAAAATGAAACGAATTGTAATTATTACATTTATGGTATTATTAACCATAAATTTGAGCGCTCAAAAAAAAGGTAAGGATACCACACTTTTTACCTACGGCCCGAAAAAAGTAAGTCTTAAGGAATTTGATAGAGGATTTAGCAAAAATGAAAAACCAGGCACTAAACATACAGCCAAAGAAGTAGATGAATATTTAGAATTGTACAAAAAATTTAAATTGAAAGTACAAGATGCCTACGATAGTGGCATTGATACTACCGAAGGATTTAAAAGCGAACTAGCTACTTACAGAAAGCAAATAGCCAAACCTTACTTAACTGATAGAATGGTGAACGACCGATTGGTAAACGAGGCTTACGAAAGATTAAAATACGAAGTGCGTGCGAGCCACATATTAATATTTTTAAATCCTGATGCATCTGCTCCAGATTCGATAAAAGCATTGGCTAAAATAAATGATTTAAGAGACCAAATAGTAAGTGGAAAATTAACATTTGAAAATGCTGCCGAGACGTTTAGCGAAGATCCATCTGCTCGCGATAACAAAGGTGATTTAGGTTATTTTTCTGCTTTTCAAATGATATACTCATTCGAAAACCAAGCATTTAGCACACCTGTTGATCAGGTCTCTAAGGCATTTCGCACAGAATTTGGGTACCATATTATAAAGGTATTTGATAAAAGAGAAAGCAAAGGTGATATTACCGTAAAACATATTTTATTACAAACTAACCCTGAACCAAGTGCTGAGGAATTAGCAGAGGTAAAAGCCAAAGTAGATGAAGTTTACAAAAAATTAAAAGTAGGTGAAAAATTTGAAATATTGGTTAATCAGTATTCAGAAGATGTGCAAACAGCTATGTCAGGAGGAGAAATACCTTCTTTTTCTATGACAAATAGCAGAATGCCTGAAAACTTTAAAACTACTGCTTTTGGATTACAAAATGATGGCGACTATAGTGCGCCTATTCAAACCCAATCAGGGTTTCATATTATCAAACGTGTATCTTTAAAACCTGTTTCTTCTTTAAAAGATATGCGTTCTACTATTCTTAATAAAATAAGCAGAGATGGTAGACAATATCGAAATACGTTAGCAGTGTTCAACAAAGCTAAAAAAATATATAAAGTAAAAGATAATGCGAATAATTTAGCTAAGTATATGAGTCAAATAGACAGTTCATTGTTAAATGCTCAGTACCAATTTAGACCTAAAAATATGGCACAAAAGGATTTTGATGCTTTAGCAAAAAATCCTTTGTTTACATTAGGTTCTAAAAGTAAATCTTTTACCGTTGCTGAATTTGGAAAATACCTTACTAGCTTTGAAAGACCATTTGATAGCAAGGCTTTGAGTTCTTTAATTAATAAACAATACGAAGCTTTTAAAATGAATAGTGTTATGGATTATTACGAAAATGATTTAGAAAACACGAATGATACTTTTGCTGCGCTTTACAAAGAGTATAAAGAAGGTATTTTATTATTTACACTTACTGATAAAAAAGTATGGACTAAAAGCGTTGAGGACACTATTGGTTTAAAGAATTTTTATCAAAAAAATATGGAGAATTATAAATACAAAGATAGATATGATGCTACTATATTTCGTTGTGCTAACAAGGCTGTTGCAGATGGCGTTAAGCGTGATTTAGATGCTGGATTAATAATAGATTCAATATCAAAACGTGCTAATAAAACTAGTCCTTTAAATTTGGCTTCAACAATCACTAATAAATTTGAAAAAGGTGATAATGCATATGCTGATATGTTATTTGAAACTGGTAAAACAGATACTAAATATTTAATTTTTGAAGATGCTAAAAACCCAGGTGGTTTTATTGTCATCCAAATCCATAAATTTATATTGGCTGGTAAAAAATCTTTGAACGAAGCTCGCGGTCCAATTACAAGTGATTATCAAAATTATTTAGAAAAAGAATGGTTAGATGGTTTAGCTAAAAAATATCCAATAATATTAAACACAGCCATTTTTAATATTTTTAAAAATAGAATGGCAAAGTAGAATGCTTAAATCTTTTGCATCTATATTACTTTTAGTATTTTTTATTATAATACAATCCTGTAAATCAGGTGGTAAAGAGAATACTGATGGTGTATTGGCAGAAGTAAATGGTGTAAAATTAATTAAAAAGGACTTGCCTGAAGAGCTAATTAAAAAATTTGGAACAAATGATAGTTCTGGTTATTTGAAAGCCTATATTGACCATTGGGTAATAACTCAGCTAAGCCTGAATGCAGCCAATGATTACTTAGATAGCGATGAAAAAAACAATTCTAAATTAATAGAAGATTATCAAAATTCTTTGGTTTTGTATACTTATGAGCAAAAATTAATTAAAGAAAAATTAGATACCGCTGTAACAGAAAATGATATTGAAACGTTTTATACCAAGAATCAAAATACTTTTCAATTGAAAAAAAATATTGTTAAAATACGCTATGTCAAATTAAATATTAAGCAAGCTGATATTACTAAATTGAAAAGTTTAATGCAAAATCCTTCCATTTTAAACGATTCTTTATTAAAAATAATGGTTGAAAAAGTAAATGCTGACAATTTTTACATAGATGATAATTGGCTTTATTTAGACGATATAACTAAAGAAATACCCTTAGATGAGAATTATGATCAAGAGCGTTTTTTAAGCAATAATAAATTTATTAAAATTGAAGAAAACGGTGTTACTTATTTGCTTTACATTATAGATTTTAGAATAAAAGATACACCTTCTCCTCTTTCTTTAGAAAAGGATAAAATTAAAGATATTTTATTATATCAAAGAAAATTGGAGTTTCTTAAAAACAATAAAACAAACATGCTGAACAAAGCATACGAGAATGGAAATGTTAAAGTATATTAAACGGAGTGTTAGATAAAATAATGAAAGATATAAAATTTTGGTTCGTATTAATTTTGATTTTTACTGGCAATATTGTAAAGGCCCAGCCACCTACAAAACAAGTAATTGATGAAGTAATAGCAGTAGTTGGTAATACCCCTATTCTTCGTTCTGAATTAGATATTATTATTTCACAAATGGATCCAGATATTTTGGTAACAGAGGAAATAAAATGTCAATTGTTCAAACGTCTTTTAACCGACAAAATGTTATTACATCAAGCTGAATTAGACAGTTTGCCTGTTACTGATCAAGAAGTGGATGATAAAATGGATAATAATTTACGTTTTTTTGAACGTCAAATGAATAGTAGATCTGAACTAGAAAAATACTTAGGTATGAGCATAGCTGAATATAAAAAACAATTGCGTTCTAGAGTTAAAAACCAAATGTTGGTAGAACGTATGGAACAAAAAATACAAGGCAATGTAAAAGTAACACCTAAGGAGGTGAGAGCGTATTTCCAAAAAATTCCAACAGACAGTTTACCCTTTATTTCATCGGAGGTAGAAGTAGGACAAATAGTTATTAAACCTATTTACAGCAAAGAAGCCCGAGAATTGGCAAAAGAACAATTAGGTATTCTACGCGATAGAATAATGGCTGGAGAAAGTTTTAATAGATTAGCAGGCTTATATTCTGAAGACCCGGGTAGTAAAAAAACAGGTGGTCTTTTACCTGAATTTGGCAGAAATGACATGGTACCTGAATTTGAGCGTACTGCATTTACAATGAAAAAAGACAGTATTTCAGAAATAATTGAAACCAAATACGGTTATCACATTTTAAGATTGATAGATAAAAGAGGTCAACGTGTTATTGTAAGGCATATTTTAATTCGCCCGCGTATAATTGATACAGATATGGAAATAGCTAAATTTAAACTTGATTCTATTGCAGATTTATTAAACACTAAGAAAATATCTTTTTGTGACGCTGTAAAATATTATAGTGAAGATGAAGAAACTAAACCAAATTGTGGGTTTTTTACAGACCCTAATCTTGGCACTCAAAAAATTCCATACGACTATTTAGACAAAGAAATGTCTGCAGAAGTTAATAAACTTAAACCTGGGCAATACAGTGCGCCAGCTATAGCTTTTGCGCCAGATGGTAGCGAATACTACCGTTTATTTTATTTAAAATCTGAAAGCAAGCCACATACCGCTAATTTAGAAAATGACTGGCAACGTATTCAATCGCTAGCATTGGAAGATAAAAGAAAATCATCATTGGATATTTGGGCTGGGGAAGAAAGAAAAAATGTTTACTTTTATATTAGTTCTAATTACATTAAATGTGGCTTTTTTGATGATTGGGTAACCGTAAAAAATAATTAATTTTAATATATGAGTGATATTGCAACAGTAGAAAAATTTACAGAAAAATATAAACAGATTCGACTTGAAATAGGCAAAGTAATTGTTGGTCAAAAAGAAGCAGTAGATGGAGTACTAATGGCTTTATTTTGCAATAGTCATGCCCTTTTAGTAGGTGTTCCAGGTTTAGCAAAAACGCTTTTGATAAAAACTATTTCTGAGGTATTAGATTTAAAATTTAACCGTATTCAATTTACCCCCGATTTAATGCCAGGTGATATTACAGGTAATGAAATATTAGATGAAAACCGTGCTTTTAAATTTATAAAAGGACCTTTATTTGCCAATATTATACTAGCAGATGAAATAAATAGAACACCACCAAAAACACAATCTGCTTTACTAGAAGCCATGCAAGAAAGAAATGTAACTGTAAGCGGTAAAGCCTACCCTTTAGACAATCCTTTTTTTGTATTGGCTACCCAAAATCCTATAGAACAAGAGGGAACTTATCCTTTGCCAGAAGCTCAATTGGATAGATTTATGCTGAACTTAACATTAACGTATCCTTCTTTTGAAGAAGAAATGAATATTGTTAAAAATACTACGAGCAATAATTTTCAAACAGTCAATAAAATAATGTCTTCGCAAGATATTTTAGAATTTCAAACTTTGGTGCGCAAGGTGCCAATAGCTGATAATGTTATAGAATATGCTGTGGGTCTTGTCTCTAAAACACGCCCTCAAACAGCACAAGCTACCGCTAAAGTGAACGAGTACATAAATTATGGTGCTGGACCAAGAGCCGGTCAGTTTTTAGTGTTAGGCGCTAAGTGTAATGCTTTGTTAAATGGTAAATTATCACCTGATATTGAAGATGTAAAAACGATGGTATACAATGTATTACGTCATAGATTGGTGAAAAATTACAAAGCTGAAGCAGAAGGGTTAAGTGTAGATGATATTGTAAAAAGCTTATTGTAATGCTTAAAAAAGAAAAGGTTGCATTTATACTTGAAACCTTAGAAAGACTGTATCCTGAAACACCCATTCCTCTTGACCACACAGATTCTTACACACTTTTAATAGCTGTTTTATTATCTGCACAGTGTACAGATGAGCGCGTAAATAAAATTACACCGCATCTATTCAAAAAAGCCAATACTCCTCGGCAAATGGTACAATTAAGTATTGAAGAAATTAGAGAAATTATAAAACCATGTGGCCTTTCCCCAGCTAAAAGCAAGGCTATATTCAACCTTAGTCATATTCTTATTAATGAACATAATGGGCAGGTTCCTAATACATTTGAGGACCTTGAAAAATTACCCGGAGTGGGACACAAAACAGCTTCTGTAGTTATGTCTCAAAGCTTTGGATTTGCTGCCTTTCCTGTAGATACTCATATTCATAGATTAGCCATACGATGGGGGCTTACTAATGGCAAAAATGTAACCCAAACAGAAATAGATTTAAAGCGTTTGATACCCGAAAAATTATGGAACAAAGCGCATTTACAAATCATATTTATGGGCCGACAATATTGCCCAGCAAGAGGACATATTGTAGAGCAATGCCCTATTTGTAGTGTGGTTGGATGCAAGCATTATAAATAGAACTTATTGCTTCAAAGAGCGCTTTTTTATCATACCACCTTTGGTATCTTTTACACTGCTTCGCTAATGGTTATTAGCGCTTAGTTATTTATTAACACAGGTTAGCTAATGGTTTCCGATTGCTGAAACCATTAAACAATTGGCGGAAAGCATTAAAATGCAAAATCTTAGATAAAAGTTAAAGGTATTTTTTTTGAAAAATATTCCTACACAATAAAACAATTATTTATTTCGTTACTTTTGCAACACATTAAATTAATTTAAAAAACCTTTTAAATGAAGCCAGTCAAAGTATTGTTATTTTTAGTTGTATGCCTTACTTGCGTTGGTTTAGTTTCTGTTATTTTTCCTAAAGAAGGCGTAAAATTGTGGGGCGAAACCACTTTATCGTTTCCTAATCTGAAAGAAAAAATTTCGCCTAAAATAGATTCTACCTTAAGTGTAGCCAAACTAAAGGCTATTGAAGAAAAGAAATCATTGACAGAAAAAAAGGAAGCCATTCTTAAAAAAGTACATAGAAGTAGTGCAGATACTTTGGTGTTAATGCAAGTAGTAGCTAGCGAAAGTCCTGCTAAATTTTACTTTATGAACGATGATAGGTCGGTAATGGATAAGTTTTTTGCTGCTTTAGAAACCTCGCAACGCGATAATACCAGTTTTAGAATTATTCATTATGGCGATTCTCAAATAGAAATGGATAGAATAAGTAGTTACCTTAGAGAACAACTGCAACGCAGCTATGGCGGCAGTGGCATGGGCTTATTGCCTGCATTAGAGGTTACACCAAAATATACAGTAGCCCAAGAAAGCGAAGGTGGCTGGGCCAGAAAATTAGCTTTTGGCTCAGAAAGCGGCAGAGCTAAGCATAACCGCTATGGCCCTATGGGTTATTTTTGTCAAAAAGAAAGTTATGTAGCTAGTGTGGTTATTACAGCTAGAGAAAATACCAGTTATAAAAACAGAAATTTTAAACAATGTAAAGTTGTGGTAGGCGCCATAGACAAACCATTAGAAATAAGCATAGCAGCCAATGGCAAAGTAATTGAAAATCAAACTATACAAGCCAGTAATAGCGAACAGTTAGTTACTTTTAATGTTGATAGTGCCAAAGGAAAAATAGGACTAAAATTTATAGGATCTAAAGCAGATATATTAGGCATAGCACTTGATGGAACTAGCGGAGTGAGTGTCGATAATGTACCTATGAGAGGTTGCTCGGGTAATATTTTTAAACGTTTAAATGCAGAAACTTTGCGCAAAACCTACGACATGTTGGGTGTTAAAATGTTGATTTTACAATTTGGCGGTAATGCCTTACCTGGTATGAAAAGTAAAGCAAATGCTGAAGCGTATGGTAAAAAAATTTTAGAAGAACTTAATTTTTTAAAAAGTATAGATCCGGGCTTATTGCTATTTTTAATAGGACCTGCAGATATGAGCACCAAAATAAATGGCACATTACAAACGCATCCTCAATTAGAGAATGTGCGTGATGCTTTAAAAAATGCTACATTGCAAGCGGGTGGAGTATTTTGGGATATGTACGAGGCCATGGGAGGCAATGGCAGTATGATAGAATGGGTAAAGGCAAAGCCAAGTTTGGGTTCGCCAGATTATATACACTATACTCAAAAAGGGGCCGCTAAAATTTCTGAGATTTTTTATGCCTCGCTGATGAAAGAATACGAAATTTATAAATTAAAGAAAAAAATAGGTAGTTAAAAAATATCAGAAAAAAAATATTGCGTCATTTTAAATTATATCTCCTTGGTTTTATTTGCATAGGCAATTTTATGCTTTGCAATGGGCAAGAGGGTGCAGTAAATATTGACCGTTATCCTTTTGTGAATTATGATTTAAACACCGTTCAGTTTTTTAAAGACAGCCTTGATTTTTATGGTTTTTTTAGAAAAATAGATAAATTAGTAACTACAGGAAAAGGCAAAGTAAATATAGTTCATTTTGGTGGCTCGCATGTACAAGCGGATATGTGGACCGGAAAAATTAGAGAAAATTTTAATCAATTTTTAAATCAAAAACAAGCAGCCAGAGGTTGGGTTTATCCATTTAAAATAGGTATAAAAAATAATAACAATCCGAGTAATTATGAATTTACATCTACCGGCAGATGGGATGGGTGTAGGGCTGTAAATACTTCTTGTACAGGTAATATAGGTATGAATGCCTTGGTAACCAATACCCATGACTCTTGTGCCAGTTTTACTGTTAATTTATTAAGAGGTGCTAAAACAGATTATGTATTTGATAGAGTTAAGGTATTTTATGATAACCATTATCAATGTTTTAATTTGCAAGTAGATTCTGCCTATTCAGCTAAAGAAATAATAGACAATAAAGAAGCAGGTTACAGAGAATTTATATTTGAAAAACCTATGCATACGGTTACCTTTAAATGTAATAAAACGGATACATTACAAAATACATTTACACTATACGGCTTATATACTGACCTAGATGCACCAGGAATAAATTATAATGCCATAGGAGCCAATGGCGCTAGTATTCCTACGTATTTAAAAAGTAATATGTTAGAAAGAGAATTGGCTGTTTTAAAACCAGATTTAATTATTTTTTCTATTGGTATAAATGATGCCTTTTCAAGTGAATTTACACAATTAGGATTTGAAAGAAACTATGAAGAATTAATTAAAAAAATAAAGAAAGTAGCACCTAATGCAGCTATCTTATTTACTACCAATAGCGATAGTTATAAAAAAACCAGAAAAGGTAGATTCTATCAAAATATTACTGGACTAGAGGTAAAGTATGCCATGCGAAATTTGGCTTATAAATACAATGGTGGTGTTTGGGATTTGTTTTCTGTAATGGGAGGATTAGGAAGTATTGAGTTTTGGGCTAGAAATGGCATGGCTGCTAGCAGAGATAGAGTTCACTTTAGCGCTAAGGGTTATCAATTATTAGGCGATTTAATGTTTGTGGCTATCATTAGAAAATATGAAGAATATTTAAAATTACCAATTGCAAAAATTAAACATGATTGAAAATTTAATTCAAATAATTAAAACCTTCTTTCAATACAAAGAAAATGAACCCATTTTTTTTACTGAGATAGTATTTTGGATATTTTTTACAGCCGTATTTTCTATTTTTACTATTGTATATAAAAAGTACACTTGGCGAAATCTCTTTCTTTTTATCGTTAGCATATTTTTCTATTATAAAACAAATGGTGTCTTTTTTGTCCTTCTTTTATTTAGTATTACCAATGAGTATTTTGTAGCTAAGGCTATTTATAAAAGTAAGAATATTTCAAAACGAAAAATTTTAATTGCTTATAGTGTTATTTTAAATTTAGGTTTATTGTCTTATTTTAAATATGCCTACTTTTTTACGGATAGTTTTAACCAAGTATTTGGAACCAATAATCAAGTTATAAACTATTTTGCATTATGGAGTAATACCATCAGCGGTGGGCATTTAAATGTAGATAAAATAATTTTTCCTATTGGCATTTCATTTTACACTTTTCAAATACTGAGTTATACTTTGGATGTATATAGACATAAACTAAAACCATTGAATAACATTTTAGATTTGGGGTTTTATGCTACCTTTTTTCCTCAAATATTAATGGGGCCTATAGTAAAAGCGCGCGATTTTATTCCACAATTATATAAGCCTTATAAAATTAATGGTTACTTTTTTGGATTAGCCATATTTATGATTCTAAATGGTTCAATTAAAAAATTAGTATTTGGCGATTATATGGCCGCTAATTTTATAGATAAAATTTTTGGCAATCCTTTATTATTTACTGGTGTTGAGAATCTTTTGGCAGTTATAGCCTACTCCATGCAAGTGTATTTAGACTTTTCTGGATACACAGATATTGCTATCGGCATAGCCTTGCTATTAGGCTATAAATTTAAGGCTAATTTTAACTCTCCTTATAAAGCTAAAAGTGTTGCAGAGTTTTGGAAACGTTGGCATATTTCGCTTTCTAGTTGGTTGCAAGAATATTTGTATATTCCACTTGGAGGTAATAAAAAAGGCACTATTGCCTCCTATTTTATTATTACTATACTTACAGTTTTTATTGCATTAATGCTAGATGCTATTATTGTACTATGGATAGTTTTAGGTCTTACCATCGTTTTAGGAATTCTCTCATTTATTTATCCTAATGTAAAAAAAGCAGTTAATACCAATGTCAATTTGATGATTACAATGCTTTTAGGCGGATTGTGGCATAATCCTAAAATTACATTTTTAATATGGGGTGGCTTGAATGGTTTAAGCTTAGTGGTTTATAAATTTTGGAGAAAAATAAGCCCTTATCAAAATATAAATAAATGGTACGTCAATACATGGAAAATATTTATAACTTTTATATTTATTACCTTTACGCGTATTTTCTTTAGGGCAGATGATATGGCTCAAGTAAAAGAAATATTTGATAAAATAATGTATGATTTAAATTGGAGTTATGCACCTGCAATAATTGCTAATTTTTGGCTTGTATTTTTATTCTTAGGATTAGCTTTTGTTATTCATTTATTGCCAGAAAACATTAAATGGAATTATAAAAAAATATTTATAAAAATGCCTGTAATTGCCAAAATTGCTGTTGTTCTTGTTTGTATTTTTTTTATATATCAAAGCCTCAGTAGCGATTCTGTAAAATTCATCTACTTTCAATTTTAAAAATTTGAAAAAAAAGTATGCGAATAAATTACTTAAGTTATGGCATAATAAATACAGGTGGATTTTATCATGAAAAATGTTTATTTGATACTTTAACTAGCTACTATGGAAATGAGGCAGAACTTAAACTCATTCGAAAAAATAAACTTTATAAGCATTTTTTTGATTATATTAAATTATTAGTATTTGGTTTTGTAAATAGCAATGCAAAAATAAACTTAGTAGTAAGCAGGATAGCGTTTTCAGCAATTCTAAGAAATTTATTCACTCAAAATGAAGTTTGGGTAGTTCTTCATAATTTCGATAACTCAGACGCTAAAAGTAAACTAATGAAAATTTATTATGCATTCCTATTTAAAATATTGCGAAGGGTAAAACATAATAGGTTTAAAATAATTGTTGTTGCAGATTATTGGGTTACTTATTTTAATAAAACACTTGGCCTAAAAAATGTACATATTTTCCCCAATTTTCTTGATTTAGAAAAGTATTCTCATTATAGTAAAGAACCAAATTCCAAAAAAATACATCTTGGTCAATTTAGCACTAAAAATGATAAAGCTATATTTGAACTTGCAGAAAAATTAACTAAACAAAATTACGACTGTTTTTTTACTACATTAAATAAAAATGAAATTTTAAAAACAACCAATTATAGCATACTCTATTTTGGTGCTTTTGAGGCTTATTTGCAAGCAATAGCAGATTGCAAATGCACACTCGCCCTTACAAATATAAATGAAGGTTGGAATAGAGTAGCACATGAAAGTATATTATTAAAAACACCTGTTATTGGTTATAATAAAGGAGGTTTGGGTAATTTATTAACCGACAGTAATAGCAATATTATAAGTTCTACCGATGAGGTATTTAAAATAATTATTGATAATAACTTTTCTGTAATTGACTCAGATTTCATAGAAAAATATAGTACAATAAATGCAAAAAAATATTTAATGGAGATATGCAAGAGCCTTTAGTTTCCATATTAATAGCTGCCTATAATGCAGAAAATACTATTGCAGAGGCAATTGATAGTTGCCTTGAACAAAGTTATAAAAACATTGAAATAATAGTGTGCAATGATGGCAGCACGGACGATACCTTACATGAAATAAATATTGGAAATAGCGAAAAAATTGAAGTGATAAACCATGCAAGTAATAAAGGTATAGCGTATACTAGAAATACCCTATTAAAGGCTTCAAATGGTGAATACATTGCCTGGTTAGATGCTGATGATTTTATGGATGAAACACGTATTGGCGAACAATTAAATTATATGTTAGCCAATCCAACAATTGATATTTGTGGCAGTTGGGTGATGCTGGTAGGTAAAAATGGATTATCAGATCTTAAAAAACTTCCTACTAATTCTAATTTTATTAAAGCACATCTCTGGTTTAAAAACTGCTTAGTACAACCCAGTATTTTTAGCAAAAACTTTTATAAAACAGAAAATATTTTCTATAATCCAGATTTCGATTATATGGAAGATTATGAACTATGGGTAAGGTTAAGAAACACGAAGCAATTTTCGAATATTGATAAGTACTTAACCTATTATACCAAGCCTGATAATAAAGAGTTAGAAGCTAAACATATTAAATATAGATTTAATGAAAAACAAGCTAAATTATGGGAAATAAAATGGCAAGAAATACCTAACAATTTAGGCAAAGAGGCAAAGAAAAATTTTCAATTGTTCCTTAAGGTTAACAAGAAACTTAATGCTTACGAAATTAATGATATACTGCGTTGCTTGAAGGCTATAGAAAATAATGATGTAAATAAAGAATTAAATAGTTTCATTCAATACCATAGGTTTAGAGTATGGAAAAATGGGGGTTTAGTTTATAAAATTAAAAACTTAAGAATATTACTTAAAACTTTTTCATTCTTAAAATTCAAACAAGAAAATAATATTTAATACCGTTAAGGTATTTATCACTGTTCGCGAATGAGTTGAATAACCCCATTCAATATTGGTTCATCTTTATCTTTCCCTTTGTATCTATAATTCAAAATATAATAGTAAGTGCCATCCGGACAGTCTTCTGCTACATTTCTTACCATGCCATTCCAATCATAAGCTTTATCAGTACTTTCAAACACCAATACACCCCATCTGTCGTATATTTTTAAATCATATTTTTCTTCCCCTTTTAAATAAATATTAAAGTAATTATTCCCTTCTAATCCATCTTTATCTCTGCTTACAAAACCATCTCTAGCACCTGGTGTAAATACATTGGGAGGTAGGATAGCTCTTTCATAAGGGTTTATTATTTTTTTGCAAATGGTATCCTTACATCCTAAAGCATTGATAGCCTCCAAACAAATCCAATTTTCCCCTAGATTATTAAAGAAAGATTCACATATTTTTCTATCAGGTTCATTTTGCTGAGCATTTTCTAGAAAGGCTAATTTATTTTTTACAATATCTTTACTATGAAAAAAGCCCCAACGGTACTTTACACCAAAACTAGACGTATTGTTAAAACAATAAATAGGTGCTCTGGATTCATCTATATCAAAATTTGCTATTATGCTATCTGTATAAACCATTATGCTATCTCTACTTGGACAAACGAGTTTATTTAGTCCATTGGTATCTGCGGAAAAATAAATTTTAAAAGCACCAAATCTATTCAATCTATATTTTTTTTCTAAACTATTATTTTTATCTATTATTTGTTTTTCAAATTGCCAATTATAGTTTGAATATGTATTAGTAGAAGTTATTATAGCTACTATTTTTAAAGTATCACCAACACATACTATATTTGGTATTGCTTGCAATTGGTAGGTATCATAAGGCAAAACAGTAATTTTTATTTTATTTAAAGTATCAGGGAAAGTTTCTGAACAATATTTACCTGTGCCTTTTATACTATCATTTTGTGTTAAATAAACAAAAAATACGCCTGTTTTTCTATATTGATGCGTTATATATCCGGTGTCATATTGTGGTTCAAAAATACCGTCACCATAGTTCCACAACCATTGTGCAGAGGGGGTAGCATTTTTAGATATATTATGAAACGTTATGCTATCATTTACACATATTATATGCGATTCATTAATTTCAAATTTTGGTTTTGGTCCTGGCAGGTCTACTTCTTGAAAAGTGGAATCTACACATCCTAAAATTGTGGTTACGATTAGCCATATTTTGAAGGTACCATTTTTTGTAAAATCATGCCCAATTTGTTTTGGCAGTTGTTTATTAAATGAAGCGTCTGGGCTTCCATCTCCCCATCTAATGGTCCAATTAATAATATTATCACATGTTGGCAAGCCTCTAATTTTACAAGGATCCATAATATAGGATGTGTCAAAAAGCTCAACTATTGTTTTGCAATTTGGCGCTCTAAAATCAAGAAAAAAGGCTGCCTTAGGACCCATCACATATATATTTTGTGGTATCGTATCTCTACATCCTAAACTATCGCCCATAGTAACTCGTAATTGATATAATCCAGAAGATTTATAATAGATGCCACCTGCTTCTTTTCCTAAAGAAATTAATGGATTACCTAAGCCTATTCGCGCATAAGGCATACCGCCAAAAATAGTTTGTAAATTTGCTGTATTATCATCTGCCTTGCTAAAATCCCAAACTGTTTGCGCCTCAAAACCTGTCTGTCCAGCTTTCGATTCTCTAATTTTCCAATAATCTATAGAATCTATAGAACCAAAGTTAGAATCTCGGGTGTCGTAATATCTAAATTTAGTACTTGCATCAATTGTATTACCTTTACATATTATACTATCATTAAAGGTGATTTCTGCATTAAAACCTGCTATAATACTTTTATCATTTGCTAATGGGCAAAATGTTGGATAAATACTTTCAACATTTCTTACTACTCTATATAATCCTCTTTTCTTAATATAAAAACCATATGCTTTATAATTATTTGAATTTACGCTTATAGAATCAAATGGTAATAAACTGCTGTCTTTATAATGCAAAATTGTGGCATTTGTAACATCATAATCAAAAAAAAGTGTGCTGCCAATACCAGTAGTATCAATACATCCTTTACTACCACTCAATGGATTACCAATAACACCCACACCATTCCATATAAGATCTACAATGGTAGTATCATCATAATCTGCAATTGATAATCCTATTTTGGATAATTCCTCTCTCAGTCTATTATTTCTACTGCCCATTAAAAGGTGTTTTCTATGCCTGTGGACTATGGCTGTAAAAATGGTATCCGTTTTATTTAAAACAACATTGCCATTGTTATTTTTATATCTATCTATTACGGTATAATTTACTTTCTGACTAGGGTATTTATAATGATTTTGAATATTATAATAATTCTCTATAATCATTTCTAAAGTATCACCAGCCGAATTTAATAAATACCAACTACTTGAAGCTGCTAATTTATTACTATTATTTTCCCGTTGTGGTATGATGGCATAAACAGTTGTTTGAGGACAAATGTACTTTGATTTATTTTTTTCTCGTCCTAGTAATTCTAAATTTGCAGAAAGTCTTGGAAAGTTAGCAAAACTAGGGTAATATACAGTATCTACGCAATAATTATCCGGCTCTGTTCCATTGCCAATAATTAAAGCAAGATTTACATTTTGTATATTTTTTTCCAAAAAGTCAGTATCATGATATGAATTAAAAAAAACGCTGTTAAAAGCTCCTTCTAAATTATACCCGCTATAAGGGCCATTTCTTCTGGTAAAAGAGTTTCTGTATACTTCTCCTCCAAACTCATCATGAATAAGTTTATAATCATTGGGGGTTTTTAAATAGTTAAAATTTATTTTAGCAAATGATTGTGTGCATCCTGGTTTGGTATCTGACAATGAAAGCTCAATAACCTTATTATTATACCCATAACAATAATGATCTTCAATATACAAGCCTTTAGCTGATGGTGGTTGTAAGGCAATTGAAGAAGAACTTTCACTTATGCATTTTAGTGGGTGTAGTGTGTCTTTTTCTATCAATCTTATAATAAAACAAGCGGGTATTTTATTATAAAAAAATTGTCGATGCATGGCTGCATTCACAGTATCCAAGCTTGTTAAATTTGGTATTTTTATTTTTTTTATAATTTTATGAATTCCTAATATTCCTGAAAGAGGTATGGTATCTTTATTAATTTTTAATGCATATAAAAAATAGCATTTATCTGTTTTGCTCTTAGAAATAATTGAATATAAATTAGGTGCAATTTGTGTTTTAGGGCCTATCACTCTTATTTGGCTACTCCCATCATTTTTATCCAAATAAATAGTATCATTGTTTGGCACATAAATCCATAGATTATGTGGTGTTAAAGTTTCACCTTTACCAAATAATCCTGAAGGTATTTTTTGCTTTCTTAAGCCTGTAAAAATGATGCTGTCTTTACTTCTATTGCCCATTGAATTATCTCCGTAATATAGAATTGTATCTGTAACAATGTATAAGCTATCGCTTGCAAATACTTTAATTTTTGAACATGTTTTAGTTTTAAAATCAAACATATTTTTATAAAAAAATTGAGTGCTATAGGTATACTTATAAATAGAATCCCAAGGCGTATACCAATGGCTTGGAGCAAACTCTCTGCTGTATCGACAATTTAGCCAAGTATTTCTATTGGCTTTTATATCAGTGGTACAAGCCTCACAATAAGTATCTCCAAAATCCCACAGACGTACAACATTTTGATTAGACCTAATATTTGGTATGTTTAGAAGACTTTTATTTGCTTTAAAAACATGTCCTAAATTGCCTGCCTGTTTGTTAAATAAACTATCATCATCAAGCATATTTCTATCATTATGATAAAATTCACTTTTATCTGAAAAACGCACTGTGTCTTTAATAATGCATTGATAACGTTCTCCAAATTCAATAAAATTAAAAGATTTTTCTATTTTACTTATTGGGCCAATTACCGTTACTGTGTCGGTTAATACATAAGGTCCGCATGGGTGACTCACTGTGCAAACAATTAGGTGTGGGCCTAATTCTCCATAACCATGCGTACCATTGTATTCCCTTTGAAATCCTGGATTAAAATTCCATGCTATATTTCCTAACGGCACATAGTTTTCTATACCCTTGGGCAAAAGTTTAAAAGTAAAAGTATCGCCTGAACAAAAAGAATCTCTTGAAATTTTAATGCTTGGTTTTAAATTGTAAAGTACCACTTCATCTATTTGAAATATTTTTTTACAACCAATTTTTGTTATTATTTCCAACCTGGGATTATAAATACTTTTAATTTGACCACTATTTGTATAGTCGTGTTTTACACTATCCCAATTTAAACTATCAGAAGTACCATCTCCAAATATCCATTTAAAACTTTTAATGTCTGAAAGCCTTACTTGTGATTGGTTTTTAAAATTAGCCGTTGCAAAACCTGAACAAGGATTGCCTTGAAAGGTAAAACTAGCAAAAAGTGTAGGCGAAAATTGTACTTTTAATAATTGAGGGTATGCGTATTTTGTAATGCATCCATTGCAGTCTTCTATTTCAACTAATAGAGAACTGGCACTGCCTTGGGGGTCATAAAAGGTTTTGCAAATAGTAGCTGGCAATTTAACAGGCTTAAATTTGGTGCCATATTTTGTAATCAATTCATTATCACTAAATAAATATTTGATAAATTTGATACAATAATCGCCATCGCCCGAAAGACTTGAATCTTGAAAACAAAACACATTACCCTCAAAACATTGAATAGAATCTGATAATAATTTTATTCTTACTTGGGGTTTTGGTTTTACTGTAAGAGTTACTGTGCTTTTACAACTGCTACCATTAGGCAATGTACAAGTATAAGTTATTGTTTTAAAGCCCGAAGTTCTAAATATAAATATTGGTGTAGGAGTGGTATTATTGTTTCCTTCGTTATTAAAATTCCATTGTTGATTACTGGGTCCTTGAGCACTTGCATAAAATTGGATTGGATTATCTATACATGCCAATCCTGTGTATGATGCCACACATTGTCCTTTTAAAATAAAAGTACTTAAAAGTAGAATATATAATAGAATGTTTCTCAAATATGACTTTACTTACATAGACGCGAAATTACAGAAAATAGTTCTATAAAAATTAAACCTTATAATATTTTACATTGCACAGACAGAGTTACAATAACTCCTTTTTTTGTAAATAATATATCCCCTACCTTTGTCGAATAATGAAAACCGCTTGGAAAATTATAAGACCTATCATACTTATACTAGTCTGTGTTGAAATATTTCTTCATTTTTATATCACCTGAACGATTTCAGGTGAAAACTTTTCGAGATTATTTTAGCTCGGTCAA
>JABMMZ010000103.1 GCA_013205405.1 Bacteroidota bacterium
AGATAATGCTTTCCTTTCAACAAAAAACCAAGATAAACAACTAAAAATGGTTGTTAATGCTATTGCTAAAAATAGATATTTAATATTTCCAACAAAACCTATGGCAACTAAAGAATTAATAACCAGCATGTGATAGATATACATTCCATAAGAAATGTCATTACCCTTTAATAATTTTCCTAAATTAGGTAATGTGTAAGCCAATGATATTGTTAAAATCGAAAGGAGTAAATTAGAAAAAATTTGAATATTATGTGGATAGTAAGAAGGTGAATTGCCTGTAAATAAACAAAATGCTGCAAAAACAAAAAACCAGTACAGTGCTTTTCCTTCAATTACCTTTCTAATTTTATCCCAAAACATATACATTATTGAACCAGAAAGAAAACAATATAAATATGGTAAAATACTAACACTTGCTAACTTAGTAATTATATTCTCTCCTTCCCCTACGAAATTTGATAGATAGGTATTAAATAAAACAGAACATATTGAAAGAAAAAGGAATTTGTATATTAATTTAATTTTCTTAAATGAAAGTACTACAATTGGTAATAAGAAATAAAATTGCAATTCAACAGGAATTGTCCATAAACTTCCATTTGGAGTCCCAACACCCCATGATCTTAAAATGTCAGGTGTCCAAAATTGAAAGATTGTAATTTGTGTCAAACTCCATTTTAATATTGTCACACTAAAAAAATCCGAAACACTGATAATTTTAAAAATAAATAATAATACCAAAGTAATAATAAAGCATAACCATAATGCAGGGAAAAGACGAAGAAATCTATTATAGAAATATTTCTTAAGGTTGTTATTTCTATCAAATGACGAGAATATTAAAAATCCACTAACAGTAAAAAACATCAAGACGCCAGGGAAAAACCCAAAAGCATTTGCAATTATGAATTTATCACTAATAGCTAGGTGGGATATGCCGTGTCCAAATAATACTTGAAATGCTGCAAATAATCGAATTAAGTCAAAATTATTTTCTCTTGAAATCATAATGCTTGTAATTTATCTCTGTATGGTTTTTTAAACTTGGCTATAACGTTTGGCGGCTTTGCGTTCGGGCGGGATTTTTAGCACAAATGTTCATACGAAGCACCAATTTTTATTTTAGCAGAAAAGCATCAAACGAAGCACGAAGCCCCGCCTGACGCAAAACCGCGGTTATGGGCTGGTTTTATTCTACGATTTTCCACATATAAGAGTCACCGTCTACTGTCACGTCAACTTGGTAAGTATATTCTTGTCCGCCTTCTGTTGTTTTAAGAATACCTGAATATTCTTTACCTCCTTTATGTAAAAGGTCAAAGCTGTTTATTGAAAGGCTTATTCCATTACTAGAAGCTCTTTTCTGAAGTTCTACGTTAATATCACTTCTTACTTTTGAAGCTAATTGGTCTTTAGAAACGCCACCGTTACAAGAAATAAGAAGAACGGAAATTATTAGGCTGTATAGAAATTGTTTCATCTCTGTTTATTTAAGGGTTAGTAAATTATTATTTGAAAGTTATTACATTCTTCTTGATTTATATTTGCTCTGTTTAATAAATCATTTTGTATTTCATTATCAGTTGTATTTGGGTCGTAAATGTCAGTAATGGTTCTTTGTCCGACTAATTCCAAATCACCTTCATTCCAGTTGCCACGTCTTTCAAAAGGTGAAATTGTTGCAACTATGCAATTGGGAAATCTTGGGTTATTGTCTGAAATAAAGATGAAGCCAATAAATTGTCCATCACAAATAATTTTAAATTTTCTTGTGTTCATTTTTTTAAAAGTTTGGTTAGTTATTTTCTGGTTCGCTTTCGCCATTAAGGTCGTCAAGAGTGAAACCTGGTTTTAATTTCGAAATTTTCAATTCAGTTTGATAGGCTAAATTTTGCCAATACTTTACTAACTCTCGAAGTTTATCAAGATTAGTTTCGCTGTTTATATCTATTTTATTTGCTTCGCTTGGTGTCATATTTTGATTTAAAAAAAGATTGATAAGATGCCTAAAAAAGTTCCTAATATACCGAATATTAAAGAAAGAATAATTTGTAAAATACCGTGTCCTGTTGCACCTTTTGTAAGGTTGATAATACCTAATATAATTCCAATAAGCATAAAGAAAATAGGGAAAATAATGAATGAAAGAATAACAGCAATATAACCAGCAATTACTAATTGATTATTCTGATAAATTGG
>JABMMZ010000104.1 GCA_013205405.1 Bacteroidota bacterium
TGTTGTTAAATTTTTATGATAAAAGTGATCGAGAAATAACAATGCGTTGAATTTCGCTGGTACCCTCGTAAATTTGAGTGATTTTAGCATCACGCATTAAACGCTCAACATGATATTCTTTTACATAACCATAACCACCATGTATTTGTACAGCCTCCACAGTGTGTTTCATAGCTGTTTCGCTACTGAATAATTTGGCCATACTACTTGCAATACCATAATCTTGATGATTATCTTTAAGCCATGCTGCTTTAAAGCAAAGCATTCTTGAGGCCTCAATATCTGTAGCCATATCAGCCAATTTAAATTGAATAGCTTGATGATTCATTAATTCAGTGCCAAAAGCTTTGCGTTCTTTAGAATATTTCAAAGAAAGCTCATAAGCACCACTTGCTATTCCCAAAGCTTGTGCAGCTATGCCTATTCTTCCTCCTGTAAGAGTTTTCATGGCAAATTTAAAACCAAAGCCATCTTCGCCTATTCTATTCTCTTTAGGCACTCTCACATCTGTAAACATAAGCGAATGTGTATCACTACCTCTTATGCCCATTTTATCTTCTTTTTTACCTACTGTAAAACCAGGCATATCTTTAGTCATTATAAATGCATTAATGCCTTTATGCCCAGCTTCTAAATTTGTTTGCGCTATTACCAAATATACAGAGGCAGTATTGCCATTGGTTATCCAGTTTTTGGTTCCATTACTAAATAATGATCGCCTTTATCTTCTGCAGTTGTGCGTTGGCTAGTAGCATCGCTGCCAGCTTCAGGCTCGCTTAAGCAAAATGCACCGTGCATTTCTCCTTTAGCCAAAGGAATTAAGTATTTTTGTTTTTGTTCTTCGTTGCCAAAGGTTTCTAAACCCCAACATACCAATGAATTATTAACAGACATAACAACAGATGCCGAAGCATCTACCTTGCTTATTTCTTCCATAGCCAATACATAGCTGATGGCATCCATACCACTGCCACCATATTTTGGGTCTACCATCATGCCCAAAAAGCCAAGTTCACCCAATTTCTTTATTTGTTCGTAAGGAAATTCTTGGTTGTTATCTCTATCAATAACACCAGGCAAAAGTTCTGTTTGAGCAAAATCGCGGGCTGCTTGTTGCACCGCTATATGTTCTTCTGTTAATTCAAAATTCATCATCTGCTGCAAAAGTAAGTTTTTTAACTTTGGATTAATATATTTCAAGAAAAAAAATATCGATTGAAAATTAAGTAAATATCGATTGTAAACTTTTTTAAGTATAGTTTTGCATTCTTTTTTATGCTTATTATTCAAAATCATAATACCAATCCTTATTTTAATTTAGCTGCTGAGGAGTACTTACTCAAAAATTTTGATGACGATATTTTTACCCTTTGGCGCAATGACAATGCTATAATAGTAGGCAAACATCAAAATGCCTTAGCAGAAATAAATTTAGATTTTGTGCAACAAAACAACGTAAAAGTGGTGCGCAGACTTTCGGGCGGGGGCACAGTATTTCATGATATGGGCAATTTGAACTTTACATTTATTACCAATGCCAAAGCCAACGAAGATATAAAAATTGACTTTAAATATTTTACCATTCCTATTATTGAGGCTTTAAAACAATTGGATATCAATGCTGAATTTAGTGGAAGAAATGATTTATTAATTGAAGGGCAAAAATTTAGTGGCAATGCCGAACATATTTACCATCAAAAAAAACGAACTCTTCATCATGGTACCTTGTTATTTGCAAGTCAAATAGTAGATTTATCTGCAGCTTTGAAGGTAAATCCGTTGAAATTTCTTGACAAGGCGGTAAAATCTGTACGCAGCAGAGTTACCAATATTAGCACACATTTAAAAAAGGAAATTACTGTTATAGAGTTTTATAATTTAGTGATTAATTATATAGCTAATAAATATGAGAATGTGAAATTTTATGAATATTCGGCTTCAGATATTGAGGCTATCAACCATTTAGTGGAAACAAAATACAATACTTGGGAGTGGAATTTTGGATATTCCCCTAAATATGCTTTTCAAAAAATAATAAAAACAGATGGTGGAAACATAGAAATACACCTACAAGTAGAAAAAGGAATTATTGAAAATGCTAAATTTTATGGCGATTTTTTTAATATTAATGATATTGAAGAAATAGAAAATGCACTAAAACTATGCAGACATAGTAAGGAAACAATAGGAGAAAAGTTAGCACAATTTGATATTGGACAATGTTTTAATAATATCTCTATCAAAGAATTGATAGATGGAATGTTTTAGGAATAGATTAATAAACGGGACTACGGGGTAAGTTAAAACTTCTGAGCAAAGCGTCATTACTTATCTGCGTTTCGTGAGAATAGGTATGAACTTTTTTGCTACGAAAAAAGAGTATTTCGCTTTGCTACATGAAAAAAGTTCAGAATCTGACAATTAAATTATTCCATGAAATTATTCTCAATCTTTATCGGGAGTTACAGCGGAATATTTTAACAATCCTACTGTTTCAGATTCCAAATATTTTTGCAAAGCCAAAAATTTTGGCATGACGAATAGGGTTAAAAGCAAAAATATTCGGATGACGGCATATTTAATTTAACCCTAACTCACATTAATTAAAAAAAAATTAATTTTTTGCAGCGTTTGGGTATTTGAAATTGTCTATATAATCAGAACAAAAATGTTTTAAAACTAAAATATAAAATAGAAACACAATTTTTTCTTAAATATCCGTTTATCCCTCAAATAAGTAGTTTTGGCTACTTAACATTATGATAACATATAATTAGGAAATTTAATTTTGCTAATGAATAAAAATAAGTTTTCTTTGCGTCAAAAATAAATCGAAAATATATAATAAAAAATAACAATGAGCAATTCACAAGTTAAAAAATCAACCAACTGGGTAGGACTTCTTACAATTCCAGTATCATTCGTAGTATCTATTTTAGTTTACGTTTACATTTTTGGTGCTGCAGACAATTTCAATGCCGACCATTCACCAAAAGCGGGCAATTATTTTGCTACTATTCACGAAGGTGGTGTTATAGTACCTATATTAATGACTTTATTCTTAACTGTATTTACGATAGTTATAGAAAGGTTAATAACCATTTCTTTAGCAAAAGGTAAAGGATCATTACAAAACTTTTTGCAAAATATAAAAAGTAATTTATCAAGTGGTAATGTAACTGCTGCTATTGCAAGTTGCGATAAACAAAAAGGTTCTGTTGCCAATGTAGTTTTAGCTGGTTTGCATAAATATGCTGAAATGGGAAAAAATACAGAATTAGAAACAGAGCAAAAAACTTTAGCTATTTCAAAAGAAATAGAAGAAGCTACTTCTTTAGAATTGCCAATGTTAGAAAAAAATTTACCTGTATTAGCTACTATAGCATCTGTTGCTACATTAGTAGGTTTATTGGGTACTGTATTAGGTATGATAAAAGCGTTCGCGGCTCTTGCCACTTCAGGAACACCAGATCCAGGAGCGTTATCTGCAGGTATATCTGAGGCCCTAATAAATACAGCTATTGGTATTGGAACATCTGCTATTGCCATTATTTTTTACAATGTATTTACTGGTATGATAGATAAATTAACATACGGTATAGATGAAATGGGCTTCAGTATTTCTCAAACCTTTGCTTCTAAAAATAAATAATTTAAAACCTAAAAGGCGTATTTTAATACATCACCATGCCAAAAATTAAAGTTCCACGGAAAAGTACCTCAATAGATATGACCGCCATGTGCGATGTATCCTTTCTATTGCTTACTTTTTTTATGTTAACATCCAAGTTTCGCCCTGCGGAGGCTGTGCCTATTGATTTACCAAATTCACGTTCGCAAATTAAGTTACAAAATGTAATGACCATTACAGTAGCCAAAGGTGGTGAAGCATTTTTTAGTTTAGTAGAAACTGGCCAAAGAGAGCAGCTATTGGAGAGAATGTTAAAAAAATATCCAGAAGTTAAACTTGATAATAATCAAAAGAAAGCTTTTAAGGGATTAGATATGTTTGGATTTTCTATTAAGCAAATGCCACAAGTATTATCTTTAAATCCTGAACAGTATAAAACTTTCAAACAACCAGGAATACCCAAAGATTCTGCTAATTGCGAATTGGTAGAGTGGGTGCACGAAGCTAGATATGTAGATCAAGAAATGAAAATAGCCATAAAGGGCGATAAAGATGCAAGTATTAAGGATATTAAGCAAGTTATATATGGTTTAACTGAGCTTATTAACGAGCATAGATTTAATTTGATAACTACCTTATCAGGAAGTTCACAAAGTCAACCGGCAATTAAAGAGGAAGAAGTAAAATAAAACGTAAAGAAAATGGCAGAATTAAATACCTCGGAAGGCGGAAATAAGAAACACAAAGGAGGAACCCGGTCCAAAAAAATGAGTACCAAGGTGGATTTAACACCTATGGTAGATTTAGCCTTTTTATTGATAACATTTTTTATGTTAACCACTACTTTGAATAAACCCAATGTAATGGAAATGAATATGCCTAAAAAGGATATTAAAGAACAAACTAAAGTAAATGAAGAACTTATTTTGAATATTATTTTAGATAAGGAAAATGCAGTATGGTATTATGAAGGTATGACTGCGAGTGACTTGAAAAAAACCATATTTGCCAATGAACAAGGCATTAGAGATATTATTTATTGGAAGCAAAACAAGCTAAAAAAATCTTATGGCAGTAAAGATACCATGATTTGTTTAATAAAAACTACGGATGGGGCTAATTTCAAAAACATGGTAAACGCACTTGACGAAATGGAAATAACAGACGTAAAACGTTACGCGCTTCAAGATGTTCAAAAACCAGAATTGGAAGCCATAAAAAACGGAGGTACCGCCAATGTTGTGCGTTAATAAATATATTTACCTTTATACACCTTTAAAGTATTAATCAAAAAAAGTATGGAAAATAAAGTAAATTTTAAAAACGAAACTATGGATGACATAGTGTTCGATAATAGAAATAAAGAATATGGCGCTTTTGCTATTAGAAAAGCATATGCTAAAAATTTATTAACTGCCATTGGTATTGCAGTTCTTGTATTCTCTTTTAGTATGTATACACCTGCAATAGCCAAAAAATTAGGATTATTTAAAGATAAGGCAGCAGAAAAATTGGATACTACATCAGTTGTTTTAGAAGATATAAAATCTATTAAACCAGATGAGCCGCCACCGCCACCGCCACCTGAGGTAAAGATTGAAGCGCCAACGATTAAATTTTTAGAAATTCAAGCGGTAAAAAAAGAAGAAGCTGATACTGATCCACCACCAACAAAAGAAGAGTTAGAAAAACCAGCCGTTATTGATGATAAAACAAAAGATGGTGATTTAAATGCACCACCACCTATTACACCAACAGGAGGTACAGCACCGCCAGTCATAATGGATGAAGGTGCTGTGGAACAAGCGCCAAAATCAACGGTAGATTTTCAAGAGTATATAAATAATAATGCAGATCAAGGTTTAATAACAGAAGATATCAATGGGGAAACTCAAATAACTTTTGTAGTAAAAGCAGATGGTAGTATTGATCAATCTTCAATCAGAGTGTCTAAAAGTTCTGGTCATAAAGATTTGGACAATGATGCTTTGAAATTAGCCAGAAAAATGCCAAGGTATACCCCTGGAAAAAATAATGGAAAAGCTGTTGATGTTAGATGTAAGGTTAAGATTAACTACACCGTGCCAGAAGAATAATTAATAAAGTGTTTCAAAATTTAATTAAGCATCCGGCTTATATTCTTAAGTTTGCTATTTATTTTCTCTTTGTGTGTTTTGCGGTAATTTTATATTTTTCAAATATTTTTACTGTTGAAAATAAGAGTTTGAAAGTAACCTATTGCGCAGTCCTTTTTCTATATGGTACTTATCGTTTTGTTAGGGCATACCAAGAGTTTCAGAAAGAAATTATAAATAATGAAGATTAGTGTTTTATTTTTAACTTCTTTTTTATGTTTTATTGTATTTCAAAGTTGTAATAATACTTCGAGAAATAATATTGTATCTAAAAAGGATATTTTATTAATAGGGGTAGATAGCGCACTAAATGTAATAGTAAACGAACAAAAAAAAGCTTTTGAGAATTCTTACACCAATTTAACCTTGAGTTTAAGTAATCTGCAGGAAGAAGAATTAATAAAAAGGCTTGTTAATAATACCTTAAACTGCACGGTAATTCAAAGAAAACTTACAGATAACGAGGTGCGGTATATTACCGAAAAGGAAGGCAATCCGCCTAAGCAATATGTTATAGCCTATAATGCTTTAGCCCTTATAACCAATCGTAATTCTGATATTCAAAGTGTTTCAGTAAGAGAAGCTCAACAATATTTTAATAATACAAATCCAAATTTTAATTTAGTTTTTGAAAATAGTAAATGCCAAGCCATTTCTTATTTTAAAGATAGGTTTAATTTAAATAATGAACAACTTAGTAAAGCTTATAGTAAAAATAATTTTCAAGAATTACTAAATTATGTAGGTAAAGATTTAAAAGTCATTGGCGTTATTCCATTCTCTTATATAGCCGATACAGAAAATCCAAAAACCATAGAATTACTTAAAAATATTAAAGTTTTGAATATAAATTATCAAGATTCTGCAGGTAAGTTAATATCCATAAACCCTAGTCAAGAAAGCATTACAACCAAACTATATCCATTTATTATGCCTATTGTATTAGTGAATGGAAACCTGGAAGTAAAATCAGGCACAACTTTTGTAAATTACATATTGAAAGATAGAGCACAACGCTTATTTCTTAAGTTAGGATTAACGCCATCAGTTTTCCCTGGAAGAGAAGTAAGAGTAAAAAATTAAAAAAACAAAACAACCATTTAAGATGAAAAAAATAGCATTTATTTTATTAGCTTTAGTTAGTATAAGTATTAACGCCCAAACGTTAGAGCAAGCCAAATTGGAATTTCAAAAAGATAATTTTTCTATAGCTAAAGAGCAATTATTAACTATTTACAAAACCAATAAAGCAAGTATCATTGCATTATATTTAGGAAATTGTTACAGCAAATTAGAAGAATTAGATTCTGCTCGAATATATTTTCAAAATGCAGAAGCATGCACAGATGCTTATGCATTTATTGCTAAAGCAAGAATAAATGTTTTAGACAAAAAAGATGTGGTAACAATGACTGCCAATATTGATAAAGCGATTAGTTTGTCAAAGAAAAAAGATGCTGAAGTGTTTTTTCAAGCAGGATATTTGGCTTTCAATCCAAAAACAAGCAACCCAGATATTTTTATATTTTATTTTGAAGAGGCTTGTAGACTAGCTCCTACTAATGCTTTTTATAAATTAACCTTTGGCGATTTGTTTTTAATTAAAAAAGACAAAGGTACTGCAATGGATAAATATGAAGAGGTAATAGTAAGTAATCCAAATAGTGTATTGGCACATATCAGAAAAGGCAGATTGTTTTACACCACGGGATCTGCTTTTTCTCAAGCTATAGAATCTTATAATACGGCTAATAGTATTGATTCTAACTATGCAATTGTACATAAAGATTTAGGGGAGATATACTCTCTGATTAAAGACAATAAAAAATCGGCAATGGCTTACAAAAAGTATGTTTCAGTAAATCCAAATGATGCAAGAGCAAAAATAATTTATTGTAATAAATTATACCAAATAAAAGAATACCAAACTATAGTAGATGCTGTAAACGGATATGTAAAAAGTGATCCAACTAATATGTATTACCATAGATTATTAGCATACAGTAACTATGAGTTAAAAAATAATGCAGAAGCTGCTAAGAATTTAAATGCTCTATTTTCAAATGGAGCTAAAGATAGAATTACAGGTTTAGATTACAGTTATGCTGCTAAAATAAATTTAGCAAATAATGACACAATTCAAACCATAGAGTCTTACAAAAGTGCATTGAAAATAGATTCAACCAATGCAGAAATACAAACAGACTATGCCAAGTTGTTATACAGCGCTAAAAGATATCCGGAGGCTATTTTTGAATACAATAAACGTATTAAAATGAAAACTGTAGCTTCTTCTGTAGATTATTTTAACCTTGGTAGAGCTTATTATTACAACAAAGATTATGTAAATGCTGATTCTATGTTTGCTAAATACACCCGTTTAAATCCAGAATCGCCTGATGGCTATTTATGGCGCGCTAAATGCAATCAAACTAAAGAAGGAACTGTTTATAAAGGATTTGCCTCTTCTTACTACGAAAAATATATAACCCTTGCTGCTAATACGCCCGAGGATGTAACTAAAAATAAATCCAATTTAGCAACCGCAAATACCTATTTAGGATATGTATCAAAAGATGCAAAAGATAAAGTAAAAGCAAAAGCTTATTTTACTAAAGTATTAGAATACGAACCAACCAATACATTCGCTATATCTGCTTTAGCAGCCATAGCCAAAATGAAATAATACCGTAATAAAATAATATTTTAAAACCTCCAAAAGTAAAAAACTTGGAGGTTTTATTTTTGCCATCTGCTGGCAGTTTTTAAAGTGTAACTTACAAATGCCTTTAATCCTTTATTGTACTCTTCATTGTTAAGCAATTCTCCATTTTCGTTCAATGCCTCAGGTGTAAATTGAGATTCAAGCATTTTAGCACTCACAATACTATCAAAATTGAACACATTCAATATTTTATTTATTAAATAACTTAATTGTACTGCCGGTATTCTACCACCTCTGCCACTTGAAACACCTCCTACTGCAAAAACTTTTTCGTTCCACATAGCAGCATATTTTGGGGTGCCAAAACTGTGTATCATTTGTATAACCTCTGCGCTAGGGAACCAATTATACTCTGGAGACAAAATAATAATTAAATGCGATTGTGATAAACTATCAAACAATTGTTTTTGCCATACCGATAAGTTTTCTGCATTTAAGCCACCAACATTCATACTTGGAATATCAAACCCATTAAAATCAATGATATTAATGGTTTCATTTTCTGTAGATTCTGTTAGCGCGTTTTTCAAAGCGTTTGCTAATCTTAATGTATTGCTGTTTTTGCGTGGCGAACCACTCACTATACTTATCATTTTTTTAAATACTTATTTTGTATGTATTGATACAAATTAAAACCTGGTTTGTTTGTATTTTGTTCTAAATCAGTAATTAATTCTTTTTTATTAATCACTTTCATTTTTTCATTTTGAATAAGTTGCCAAGCTTTTTGACTTAAAAGTTGAAATTTTTTTTCTGATGAATTATTATGCTTTTGATGCGCATAAATGGCTTCCCAAAATTCGGGAATCCCAGTGCCATTGGTAGCTATGGTTTTAAGAATCGGTGTTTGCCAGTCGGAACTCGGCCTTTGATGAACAAGGGCATTTAAATTTTTTACAAAAATATCGGCACCTTCTCTATCACTTTTATTTACTATAAAAATATTGGCTATTTCCATAATACCACTTTTTAGAGTTTGTACTTCATCTCCTGCTTCTGGCACCAATACCAAAGCAGTAGTATCTGCTAATCCAGCTATTTCTACCTCACTTTGTCCAACACCTACAGTTTCTATTATAATCATATCGAAACCTGCATGCTGCATAACATCTGTAATTTCAAATATTTTTGCACTTAATCCACCTAAATTACCTCTAGTAGCCAGCGAGCGTATGTAAACATTAGGGCTGTTAAAATGATTGGCCATTCTAACTCTGTCGCCCAGTAATGAGCCATAGTTAAAAGGGGATGTAGGGTCTACCGCTAATATGCCAACTTTTAAATTTTGATTGAGCAATTCATTTATTAAAGCATTTACTAAACTGCTTTTTCCAGCTCCCGGAGGACCTGTAATTCCAACAACAGGTGTATGATTGTTAAAGGGTAATTTCATTAACAATTCACTGCCTTGTAAAGTATCATTTTCAACCAAGGAAATGGCGCGGGCAAGGCTTAACCAATTGTTGTTTTGTAGTTCAGAAATCTCCAAAATTATTTATTGTTTAGTTATATTTTATACAAACATTTTTTGGTTCGGTAAAAAAACGCATGGCCTCTAAACCACCTTCTCTGCCTACTCCACTATACTTAACTCCGCCAAAAGGAGTTCGCAAATCACGTAATAACCAGCAATTTATCCATACAATACCACTTTCAATACTGGCAGCTACTCGGTGTGCCTTGTTTAAATCATTGGTCCACACACTACAAGCTAAACCATATTCAGTGCTGTTAGCCATTGTTAAGGCTTCTTCTTCTGTATCAAAAGGAGTTAAGGTTACTAAAGGTCCAAATATTTCTTCTTGATTTGTTCTGCAATCATAGCTTAAATTTACTATCACAGTTGGTGCAATATACCAGCCGTCTTTTAAATCATCTTCTAATTGAACACTATGGCCTCCTGCTAAAATTTTGCCTCCTTCTTGTTTTGCTAATTCAATATAGCTTAGTACTTTATCAAAGTGCATTTTACTCACTATGGCGCCCACTTTGGTATCATCATTCAAAGGATTGCCTACTTTAAGTTTTTTAATTTCTTCTAAAAATGCTGTTTTAAAAGATTCGAAAATACTTTTTTGAACTAATATTCTACTGCCGCATAAGCAAATTTCACCTTGATTTAAGAAGGAAGATTGAACAGATGTTTTAACTGCTTTTTCTAAATCACAATCAGCAAAAATAATATTCGGATTTTTACCACCTAATTCTAAACTTAGCTTTTTAAACATTGGCGCTGCAATACTTGCAATATGCTTACCAGTACTTGTTCCACCTGTAAAAGAAATAGCTTTAATTTTAGGATGAGAAACCATAGCATTGCCAACTTTAGGGCCTAAGCCATGAACTATATTTAAAACACCCTTTGGCAAACCTGCTTCATTGCATATTTTTCCTAACAAAGAAGCAGTCATTGGGGTAATTTCACTTGGTTTTGCAATCACACAATTGCCTGTAGCCAAAGCTGGAGCTATTTTCCAAGAAAATAAATACAATGGTAAATTCCAAGGACTTATGCAGCCAACTACACCTATGGCTTGACGGAGAGTGTAATTTATAGCAAAGCCTTCCATTTGATGACTTTCGCTACTAAATTGCATAGCAGATGTTGCAAAAAATCTAAAATTTTGGGCTGCACGTGTTATTTCATTTTTAGCAAGCCAAAAAGGCTTTCCTTGGTCTATACTTTCTGCTTTAGCAAATTCCGTATTGTTAATATCTATCAATTCTGCAATTCTATTCAATATTTTAAATCTATTTTCAGACGAGGTATTCTCCCAATCCTTTTGTGCAGCTTTTGCAGCAGCATAAGCAAGTTCTATATCTGCCTCATTGCTGTCGGCTATCATACTGTATACTTTGCCAGTAGCAGGATTGTAATTATCAAGCCAACCCAACTCTTGAGCATCTAAATATTGGCCATCAATAAAATTTTGTATCCTTTGCATTTTAATACCTAATTGAGCGGCAAATATCTGCTTTTATTTTTATGGTAACCATAAAATAATGTTATAAATTGTTATCAACACCATAATTTTAATTATTTTTGAGAAAGTTTTTAATATAATTGAACCTTTTTGATAAAATTAAGTCTAACAGTAATAACTCATAAAAATGGAAAGAAGAGCTTTTTTTAAATCAGCAACCAAGGATATTGCACCACCTAAGGTAGATCCTGCAATAGCATTGCAAAACCAAAAATTGCCCGATCACTTAGATTTAGGCAATGCAAGTATTATTCAATATTCAGGAACGTGGGGCGTAGCTCAAGCACGTCATTTATTGCGTAGAACTTTATTTGGATTTACCAAAGCAGATGTTGATTTTTTTGCTGCAAAAACAATGAACGATGCAGTAGATTATATAATGAATGTTCCATCTACGCCTGCTAATCCACCGCTAAATGGCTATAACACAACTTCACTTATTGATCCTAATATAGCCGCTGGTCAAACATGGGTAAATGGGCCAGATGATAATAACTTTGTGAATAAAAGAAGAAATTCTTTATACGCATGGTGGATGGAACAAATTTTAAAACCTGATAGGCATATAGGTGAAAAAATGACAATGTTTTGGCATAATCATTTTGCTACCGAGGCTGAAAATGTAGGCAGTCCTATTATGGCTTATAACTATGTTAAAATGCTTAGAAACAATAAACTTGGCAATTTTAAAACTTTTGTTAAAGATGTTACTGTTGATTCTGCCATGTTGCGTTATTTGAATGGATACTTAAATACCAAAACCGCTCCAGACGAAAATTATGCCCGCGAATTAATGGAGCTATTTACTTTAGGGAAAGGGGCAGATAGCCAGTATACGGAAGATGATGTAAAGGCAGCCGCTAAAGTATTAACAGGTTGGCGCATTAATAATTCTTCTTTTGCTTCATTCTTTGATTCAACCAAGCATGAAACTTCAAATAAAGTTTTTTCTGGATTTTTTGGCACTACCATTAATGGTCACACAGCAGCAGCAGGTGCTAATGAAACAGATGATTTAATAAACATGATTTTTACAAAAGAGGATGTTGTTTCTAAATATATTGTAAGAAGATTATACCGTTATTTTGTTTATTACGTTATTGATGCCAATATTGAAGCCAATGTTATAGCACCATTAGCAGCCGATTTTAAAGCAGATTGGGATATTAAAAAAGTAGTAACTGCTTTATTAAAAAGTGCCCATTTTTATGACAATGTAAATATGGGATGCTATATTAAAAATCCAGTGGATGTTATAGCCACTTGTTTAAAGAATTTTAAAATAGACTTTCCAACTACACCAATTGAAGACCAATACCAAGCTTGGTATACCATGTGGGCAGCAGCAGCAATTTCAGGTCTTACCCTTGGAAATCCTCCAAATGTAGCGGGTTGGCCAGCTTATTACCAAGATCCTCAATACCATGAAATTTGGATAAATTCAGACTCATTGCCTAAAAGAATTCAGACAACTGTGGCATTGATGGCTGTTGGATATCCTTATAGAGGTACAACAAAAAAATTACAAGCAGATGTTATAGCGTTTGCTCAACAATTTTCTAATCCAAGTGATCCTAATGCATTAATTCAAGATTCTATTGACTTATTATTGCCATTAGACTTAACTACAACTGCAAAATCAGGTTTAAAAACTGGTTCCTTATTATTTGGGCAGGCCAGCGATTATTATTGGACAGCTGCTTGGAATGATTACATAGCCAACCCAACAGATGTAACTAAGAAAGCAACTGTAACTTCTGGGCTACAACTTATGTTGAAATATTTATTAGATATAGCAGAAAATCAATTAGCATAATTAATCATTAATAATCAATAAAAATGAAAAGGAAAGAATTTTTACAAAAGGCCGCAACAGCAGGTATATTGCCATTTTTTATCAATGGTTTTAATGTTAAAATGCATGGAGCAACACCTATGTTGCAAGCTATTGCCGAGGCAGCAGCAAAAAATGGAAGAGTATTTGTTTTAATACAGTTAAATGGTGGAAATGATGGCTTAAATACCATTATTCCTATTGACCAATACAGTAATTTGAGCAATGCAAGAAGTAATATTTTAATTCAACAGAGTAAAGTACTAGCACTAAATGGTTCATCCACAACTGGTATGCACCCCGCGATGACTGGCTTAAATACGATGTTTAATGATGGAAAAGTGAGTATTATTCAATCTGTAGGTTATCCAAATCCTAATTTTTCTCATTTTAGAGCTACCGATATTTGGCAAACTGCAAGTGACAGTAATCAGTTTTTGAAATCGGGTTGGTTAGGTAGATATTTAGAAGATGTTTACACTGGTTTTCCGACAGGCTATCCAAATACTAAAGATCCAGATCCGTTAGCAATTTCTATTGGATACACTGTTTCAACGGCTCTTTTAGGGCCAACTACCAGCACTGGTATTGCCATTAGTAATCCCACATCGTTCTACCAATTGGTAAATGGAACTACCGATCCTGCACCAAATACGCCTGCTGGCCATGAGTTAACCTATGTGCGCTTGGTATTGCAACAAACACAACAATACAACACTGTTGTTAAAAATGCTGCATTAGCAGCTCCAAATAAAGCGACTTATCCAACTGGAAATAGTTTAGCCGATCAGTTAAAAATAGTAGCTAACTTAATTGCAGGTGGTCTTAAAACACCAATTTATACTGTTTCCTTAGGTGGTTTTGATACCCACTCATCGCAAGTAAATACCACAGGCGGAACTGAAACAGGAGAACATGCTACTTTATGGAAAAAAGTATCTGAAGCCATTGCTGCTTTTCAATCAGATTGTGAGCAATTAGGCATAGCCAATAGGGTAGCCGGCATGACTTACAGTGAATTTGGAAGGCGTATAAAAAGTAATGCAAGTTACGGCACCGACCACGGAGCAGCAGCACCAGTAATGGTTTTTGGTAAAAATGTTAATCCAGGAATTATTGGCACTAGTCCTAGTATTCCTTCATCAGTAACAGATGGTGATAATGTACCGATGCAGTATGATTATCGCCAAGTATATGCCTCTGTTTTAATAGATTGGTTTGAAGCTGGCAAAAGTAAAACAGACGGTAGTTTACTATTGAAACCTTTTGATACATTGGCCATCTTTAAGCAAAACTTAAGCGCTAAACAACTCAATGCACAAAGTTTGAAATTGCAAAATTATCCAAATCCATTTAAGGAGTTTACAACTATAGAATTTACAAGCCCTGGAGGTTTAATTGAATTGCGATTATTTGATAACCAAGGACGCTTACTTAAAACATTAGTGAACGCACCATTGGCCAAAGGGAATTACACCGAAATATTAGATGGCAATAACTTACCAGCCGGCAATTACTATTATCAATTAATAACCCCAGCAGGACAAATTGGTAGGCATTTGGTAAAATTATAAATAAATTATACATTAAGCCTTAAAGAATTGTAAGGCTTTTTTATTAATCCTTTTGGGCACCTATACCTCGCCTTTACTCATTTATTAATTGTTTATTATGGCATTCGTGAAACACTTCGTTAAGTTCGGGTTCGCTTCACTTCTTTACTGCACTGCGTTACTCACCAAGCCTCCAGTCTCGTGGTGCTGCTTCCGCCAGTATTACCTTTGCTATAAATTTAATTAAGATGCCAGGCAATTTAATAGAAAACGCGCAAGATGCGAGCGTGAGCAGGTAGTCTTTGTATTAGCTATTCGCTTATAGGACCTCTGTTTTCTTATTGATCAATTTTTACAACGCTTATTACAATCCAAAGTAAATTGATAAGTGTAAATTTTGCATCAAAACCTTAGGCAAAGTTTAAACTAACAATTCCTACAAGAATTATTAAGAAACGTTTGTGTCTGTCGATATAGTCTATGATGTGTTTCATTTAATGCTTGCTCGTTTGGTGGTTTCTTGAAATTTATTTGAGTCAATATTAATTACTATTGTTAAAACAATGGGAGTTCTTAAACATACTCAATGGTTTGCAGCTAAAAGAAGTTGGCGATTTCGAAGCACAAAATTGTCTGCCAGCACTGAACTTAATACGAAGTGCAAAGGTTCATTTAACCGCTGAACAGCCAATTTCTTGTAGGTGCTGTTATGGGCTGGTTATCTATTTACTGTTAAATTTATATAAGGGGACCGAAGTCCCCTTATATAAGCAGTTTTATAAAGCTTAGAAGTAAAAGTTCAAGGAAAGATTCCCTTTAGGTGAGAAAGAGTTCATCCAAAGTTGACTTGGAGAAGAACCTGCATTGGTTCTATCAGAACCAAGGAAAAATTCAGTCGATCTTTCATTAGATTTAGATTTAAAATCATTAACAACTGTACCACTGACAGGTGTTCCGTCGTCTTTAAGGAAATCTACACCCTCTACTTTAGAAGATGAACGCCCTGTACGAGCAATACCCATACCCCAACCAAATTCACCTCCGAAAGAGATTTTAGGAGCAACAAAGTATTCAACACCAACAAATCCTCGAACACCGAAAACTTTTGTCATACCTGATTTTTTACTTAAGTCTCTTGAAATATATTCTCCAGGTGTGCCACTAATATTTCCATTGAAATTAGTTGTGTAGTTTGTCAAATTATCAGCTGTTAGAGAATCATTATCCTGAGCAATAACATCGTATGCATACTTGAAGCTTGTTGTATTTCTTGCGAAAGCTATAATTGCTTCAACTCCATAATAACCCTGAAGTCTTTTTGTTCCCTTACGCCATTCCAAACCGCCACCAAATCCAACACTCCAATCGCTCACTGACATGACATCTTTACCTTCAAAATTTTTAGGTACATTGTTTGGCCAGTTAACACCACCAGTTGCATTAGGATCATATGTAATTCCTTTTTTTGCTGTTGAATCTTTAGAATACAACCTAATTGTACCACGATACGCCATGTTGTTAGACTTAAAGTACTTACCGCTGATAGAGTAATCTTGTGCATTTAGTCCATTAAAATTAGGCGAGGGAGCGTTTTTAGCTGCACCGATGTGCACTAAGTCTGCTGCAAAATCAATAAATGGCGAGCCATCTACGGAAATGCCCCAGTCACCTGCTTCAGGGTTTAATACTTTTCCATTTTTGTTTTTGGAAAGTTCTTGAGAAAACATTGTAGAGGCAACTAAAATAATTGCTACTGTTAGAAATGATTTTTTCATAATTTAATAATTTTTTATCTTACTCATAAGGCTTTTCAGATTACGCCCCGTTTTTTTGAGTGGGTTCTGGTCTCCACTTTTTTTTATTTTCGGTCACTTTGGGTGATCATCCCTTTGGCTTTCGCAGACCCACTTGGTTTTTTAACTTGCCCATAACTTACTTATATGCGCTAAATTGTAGCGCATATACAATTAAATTTTGTTGGTTTTGCGATACTTTGTTGCATATATCTACTGTAAACATAGCATTAAATTTTAGTTTTCCTAATTTCTACTATTTTTCTATTCCTTCATAAAATTCCTATAACTTAAAAAATTACAAGTATTAAAAACTGGCTTAGCAACTTCTCGATACAAAAATTGCAAAGCCAATTTTCACTCGAAGGGACAGCCAGATTGGTCTCTTGTTGCGCACAGCGGTCTGTCCCGCACTATATGCGGGGAAACCAACAGTATAATAAAGATATTTCACTGTGAACGGGAAAGGCTGCTACGATCAATATGACAGACTGCTATGACACTGGCGTAAGCAAGCTTAAGGGATAGAAGCGTTAGACCACAGCTTAGCGAGGACTACAAGCGCATTATTCATCATTTATTATTTTAATTTGGCATTCAACAGTGCTTCGTAGTTGTCCAACCCATAGCCCTGGAAGGGATACGTCCTAATTAGTAACGGCTAAAAAATTTCAAAAATATTCGTTTCAAAATACTATTTTTGCCTTTTAAATCTTAAATAGACATACAATGAGAGAAATACAATTCCGCGAGGCACTAAGAGAAGCTATGAATGAGGAAATGCGCAGAGACGAACGCATTTTTTTGATAGGCGAGGAGGTAGCAGAGTATAACGGTGCTTATAAAGTAAGTCAAGGCATGTTAGCAGAGTTTGGCGAAAAAAGAGTAATAGATACACCTATAGCTGAACTTGGTTTTGCTGGTATAGCTGTTGGAGCTGCTATGAATGGGTTGGTGCCTATTGTAGAGTTTATGACATTTAATTTTTCTTTAGTAGCTATTGATCAAGTAATAAATAGTGCTGCCAAAATGAATAGTATGAGTGCAGGACAATACAAATGTCACATGGTATTTAGAGGGCCTACCGGAAGCGCAGGTCAATTGGGTGCGCAACACTCACAAAATTTTGAAAACTGGTATGCCAATACGCCCGGATTAAAAGTGGTAGTGCCTTCGAGTCCCTATGAGGCTAAGGGTTTGTTAAAAGCATCTATTCGCGATGGCAATCCTATTATTTTTATGGAAAGTGAGCAAATGTATGGCTTAAAAGGAGAGGTGCCAGAAGAAGAATATATTATAGAATTAGGCAAAGCACACATAGCTAAGGAAGGCACTGATTTAACCATTGTTACTTTTGGTAAAATGATGTTGCGTGTAAACGATGCTGTAAAAGAATTGGATGCACAAGGGATAAGTGCAGAGGTGATAGATTTAAGAACCGTTCGCCCAATAGATTACGATACCATTATCAATTCAATTAAAAAAACTAACCGCTTGGTAATAGTAGAAGAGGCTTGGCCTTTGGCAAGTATTAGTAGCGAAATAACCTATATGGTGCAGCGTCATGGATTTGATTATTTAGATGCGCCTATTCGCAGAATTACCACACAAGATACACCATTGCCTTATGCGGCTACTTTTGTTGAAGCTTTTTTACCTAGTGTACAAAAAATAGTAGAAGCCTGCAAAGCAGTGGCTTATAAAGGATAGTTTATAATTAACTTTTATTTTGGAATGCAATTAGGAAAGAAAATAATACTTGCATTATGGCTTCTTAATTGTGGGTCTATTTTTGCTCAATTTAGCAAAGATTTTCAGGTAAATATACTTCCAGGATTTTTAATTGCCCATAGGCAAGATATGGCCAATATGGCTGCTCATACCATGGGTTTTGAGGCTATTTACAGCAGCAATTATACTGGATATAAGCAAACGGATAGTAATTACCGGCACTTGAGGTGGGGCACTGGTTTTACCTATTTTAACTTGGGCAATAAGGAAATAAATGGCGATGTGTATGCTTGGCATCTACATGTAGAAGCCAATTTAAAAAAACGGAAGAATTTTCAAGCTATTTTGCGTTTTGGTTCAGGGGTAGGTTATTTAACTAGGCCCTATAATTTAATTACCAATAGAAAAAACAAGGCTATAGGTTCTAATTTAAATGGAAATATGCAAGTATTGTATAAAGCTTATTTTAAACTAAATACCCAAACGCAGTTTATAATTGGGGCAGGGGTAACCCACTATAGTAATGGTAATTTCAAACGCCCCAATTTAGGAATAAATATAGTTCATTTGAACTTAGGATTTCAAAGAAATATTAAATGGATAGATAAACCAGTTTTTAAAAATAAGGATGATTTATTTCCAAAAAATGGATTTGAAATAATGTCGGGCATTGCCAACAAGCAAATAGCGGTAGCAGATACCCGAAGGTTTACAATAATTTCTACCAGTTTGCTCTATTATTTTGCACACAATAAAATGCGAAATTGGCGCGCGGGTACTGAGTTTTTCTTTGATAAAACCTATCCCTACCAGTTGTTTCAGCCTACATCTTTAGAAAATATCAAGTTAGCCAAAATGACTGAAATAGCAGTAAAAGTAGGACATGAATTTATAATTGGACGAATGGCTATAGTTACCGATTTAGGAACTTACTTATACCGTCCTAGTGATTATAAAAAAAGAGTTTATTTTGCCATTGGATTTAATTATTTTATTGGAAGAGGAATAGTGGCTCAAACACGCTTAAAATCACACATGGCAGTAGCAGATTATTTTTATTGGAGTGGTGGGTACCGCTTGAGTGATAAATTTTTAAGAAAATGAGAAAGCCAGTAAAATATAATTATAGATGCAAATACATTTTAGTTTTAGGGTGTATGCTTATTTTTTTTAGCAATTGCAATACTGCGGAGGATATTATTACTTCTTATGGCAAAGAAATTACCGTAAAAAGACAAATTGGGTCTTTTAGTTCTATGATTGCAGGCGAAAAATTTGATATAGAATTGAGACAAGATTCTACTAAGGAAGGGGAATTAGAAATGACGGCTGGAGAGAATGTAATAGATGGCTATGTAACAGAAATTAAGAATGGAGAATTAATGATAGAAAATAGAAATAAATTTAATTGGGTTCGAAATCTTAAAGTAAGACAAAAAGTAGTAGTCTATTTTAAAACAATTAATAAAATTCAAATAAATGGCTCGGCTAAATTTACTTGTAAAGATACCATTAAGCAAAAAGTGTTTTCTTTAAGCCATGATGGGTTAGAAAATGCGGAATTTACAGTATTGATAAATAATTTAGATTTTAAAGGCACCAATACAGGTGGCGTAATTCTAAAAGGTAGGAGTTATATTTTTTCGGTTTCGGTAGATAATTTGAGCTTTTTAGATAGCAAAGGAATGAGAACAGATGATACCTATATTACCAGTTTTAGCAAGTCAGATAATTATGTAGATGCCGATAAAAAACTGAATGTTACTTTATTTGGCAGCGGTAATGTGTATTATTCTATAAACCCTACAGACCTAATTAATCTATCTGAAAGAGGTCAAGGTAAAATTATTAAAAGGTAAAAAATTATTGCCAAAGAAATTGTTTCAACAATATTTCTAAATCATTGCTAATTCTATAATTGGTGGCATATAAGTAATTTAAACTTTCTAGTAAGGCAGAATCTATTTTTTGATTTTTTTTGCCAATATTTACTTTTATGGCGCTAGGTTTTATTTTTGGCAGATTTTGAATACCAACTGAAGTATTATAGCCTACCCAAGTTTTCTTGCCAATAAAACAGGCCCACCAATTATTAATTACAATTTTTATAAAATTAGGTTTGAAAACTAAAATAGGTATTAATGGTAAAAAGATAAAACAAAAAGCAATATCAAATACACGTTTTTGCTTGAGTATGTGTTTGTGTTTTAAAGCAGGTGTTATATCTACACTATAAAATTCACCTGTAGTATTTTTACTATTACTACCAATAATATAATCGCCTTTTTCGGGCATTATTTTAAATTTTACTTTTGGTAAATCTGTATTGCTCATCATTTCCATAATTTCACTACCATTCACATCTTTGGCGCAAAACACAATCTCATTTGCTTTGAATATCTCACTTAATATAGGTAAGTTGTTACAACTACCTACCCAATACTCGCTATTGTCTTCTATTGCTTTTGGTTTTATAAATCCTAAAATTTTAAAACTTATTGGATAATTATTTAGAATTTGTTTAACACGCTCACACTCTTCCTTGCTACCAACTATCAATACCTGCGAAACTTGACTTGCCTGTGTGTCAAAATGTTTGTACTTAATAAAGTGGGTTACTAATCTAAAAGCCAAGGTAATAAGCAGTGTCCATGCAGAGCCAAGTAGAATAAGGGCACGAGAAAATCTTAAATACTCGGGGAGTAAAGCATAAATAGATAATAAAACAAAGGAACCAGCAATAACGCCTCTAGCAGTTTTTTGTAATTTAAAAGGTTGGTTATAGCCTCCACTAGCCCATATACCGCCTAGCCAAAATAAAATATAAATAGGCACATGCACTAAAATATATTCCAAAGGATAGAAACCCCCAATTACAAATTTATTGTATATTTCCCAATAACGCATTAAGCCATAAAAGCCTATAAATATAATAAGAAAATCAATCGCAAAAAACTGAATAGATTTTATAAAACAAAAAATTAAAGACACAAAAGCCCTTGCATAAATGGCAGCATAAATGCAAAAAGTAAATAACCAACCTTGTTTTTTACTATAATGTTTTCTAGCAAAAATAGCCATAGCTTGGTAGAATATTTTAACATAGTTGATACTGTGTTTTTTAGTGCTTTCGCCTTTGTAATGTATAATGGTCGTATCGGCAAAATAATAGTTTTTATAACCCGCTTTTAAAATGCGGTAGCTTAAATCAATATCTTCGCCATACATAAAAAAAGTTTCATCAAGTAAACCCACTTTGTCCAAAACTTCTTTTTTTATCATCATAAAAGCACCACTCAAAATATCTGCAGGATGAGTTTTATTTTCACTTAAATAGCTTAAATGATAAACGCCAAAAATTTTTGACTTTGGAAACAACTTAGATAAACCAGTCATTTTATAAAACGCGACTCTGGGTGTGGGTAATCCGCGTTTAGATTCAGGTAAAAAATCTCCTCTGCCATCTATCATTTTTACACCTAATGCACCCGCATGGGCATTTGAATCTAAAAAATGAACAGTTTTGATTAAAGTATCTTCACTTACTACCGTATCAGGATTTAATAATAATACATTTCTGCCTTTTGCAATATTTATACCTTGGTTATTAGCTTTACTAAAACCTCTATTATCTTTATTGGCAATAAGCATAACGTGAGGAAATTTTTCAAGAATCATTTCGCAGCTTCCATCTGCTGATTGGTTATCTACAACAATTATTTCTACTTGCAATTTGGTAATAGCTTTATAAACAGAAAGAATAGTCTGTTCTAGCAGGGCTTTTACATTGTAATTGACTATTATTATTGATAAATCCATTTTGTTTATTAAACTCCGTATGGTATCCTATTGGTTATTGATCGGCCTAAAGTAATTTCATCTGCATATTCTAGTTCTCCTCCTACAGCTATGCCTTTGCTAATGGTTGTTATTTTTAATGAAAATGATTGCAGTTTTCTTGCTAAGTAAAACGAAGTAGTATCACCTTCAATATTAGCATTTAAGGCTATTATTATCTCATCGGCAGGGTGTTGTTGAATTCTCTTCAATAATTGGTCAATAGATAATGCATCAGGGCCAATGCCATCCACAGGTGAAATTAAACCACCTAAAACATGGTATAATCCATAAAATTGTGCCGTATTTTCTATCGCCATTACATCTTGCATATCTTCAACTATACAAATTAAACGCTTATTTCTGTTCACACTGTTACATATTTCGCAAATATCTGTATCGCTAATATTACAACAAATATTACACTGTTGTAACTCTGTTTTAAGTTTCAAAATAGAATTAGCTAGAATCTCCGACTCCTCTATTGGCCTGCGCAATAAATGCATCACCATTCGCAGCGCACTCCGTTTGCCTATACCAGGAAAGCCCGATAATGCTTGTACGGCATTTTCTACTGTTTTGGAAGAGAAATTCAAGGTGAGGCAAATTTATGTTTTTTATTTGATATTGAAATGGTACTCGACTAACTTAAGCGTAATAAAAATGAAATAAAATATATTGATAAATATTAATATTTTATTGTACGTTTGCCGCAAATAATAGTTAAGTGACTAAGCTAATTGTATTAGATATAGAAATTAAAGTAACAACTAATTACAGTGAATTGCAGAGTAATCCGCAGGCAAGCGAATACTTTTTTGTTTATAATGTTAATATAAAAAATAATAGCCATTATGAAGTGCAATTATTAAGTAGAAGATGGTTTATTTTAGATAGCAACTCTGAAATGAGAGAAGTAGAAGGTGAAGGCGTTGTCGGTATGCAGCCCAATATTAATTCAAACGATACTTATAATTATTTTTCAGGTTGCTTGCTCAATACCGGAATAGGTAAAATGTGGGGTTATTATACATTTGTTAGAAGTGCAGATGGTAAAATATTTGAAGTTCCAATTCCTGAATTTCAAATGGTGTTGCCATGGTTAAAGAATTAGTAATTTTTTTAAGTAAATTTGCAATCTAATCACAATGAAATATATACTTTTTAGTTTTGCATTAATTTTTTTATCAGCTTGTAATAATAAGCCTGTAGTTAATAATACTAATACTCATAAAGATATAACTGAAACAAAAAAACAAGTTGTTGTTAATTTTGATGAAAATGGGGCTTATGATTTCATTCAAAAACAAGTAGATTTTGGTCCAAGAGTACCAGGAACTAAGGAGCATTTAGCTTGCTATAATTATTTGGTAGAGGTTTTAAAGCCATTAGCGGATACAATGTATTTTCAAAATACTTTTGCTACTACTTTTGATAAAAAAACAATACCAGTAAAAAATATCATTGCTACATTTAATACACCCAAAGAAACAAGAATTATATTATGCGCCCATTGGGATACACGCCCTTTTGCCGATCAAGATACTAAAGACAAAGACATGCCAATATTAGGAGCCAATGATGGGGGTAGTGGAGTAGGTGTTTTATTACAAATAGCGAAAAATTTATCTATCCAAAAACCAGAAATAGGCATAGATATTATTTTGTTCGATTCAGAAGATTGGGGAGATGCTACAGGAGGGGTTGAGGATAGCTATTGTTTAGGTTCGCAAGCATGGGGAAAAGCGCCACATATTAGAGGTTACAAAGCAGATTTTGGTATTTTATTAGATATGGTAGGCGCCCCAAATGCTACTTTTGGTAACGAAGGATATAGTATGCAAAACGCCAATACAGCATTGAGTATTGTGTGGCAAGCTGCTGCTAGTGCTGGGTATGATAATTATTTTAGAAATTTTGAAACCAATCGTATTACAGACGACCATTATTATGTTTGGAAAAATACAGGTATTCCAACCATAGATATTATTCACCACGACCAAAATTCTAGAAATGGTTTTGGAGAATACTGGCATACCCATAATGACAATATGAATGCCATTGATAAAAAAACACTTAAAGCGGTTGGTCAAACTTTAGTAAACGTAATTTATAACTATTAATTTTATTCAGGATAGGCTAGCAAGCCTCCTGTATGTATTAAAAGTATTTTATCTGAAGGTTTAAAAAAATTATTTAAAATTAAATCTTTTACTGCCAAAAACATTTTACCCGTATAAATTGGCTCTAATTTTATACTTGTGTCTTTGTTGAATTTTATGATAAAATCTATTAATTCAGCATCCATTTTGCCGTATTTTCCTCTGTGGTAGTCGTGTAAAACTTGCCATTTATTTTTAGGATATTTTTCAAGTCTTTTATCTAAATAAAAATTATTTTTAAGAGAACTGATGCCAATTATTTGTGTATTCCAGTTTCTATCTACAATACCCTTAACCAAACCCTCCATTGTAGTGCCTGTACCCAAGGATAAAATAATATAATCATAAGTAGTTTTTATATCATCTAATATAGCGGAACAACTTTCAATTGCCAATGGATGGTCTCCACCTTCGGCTAGCATTAAACAGGCACTTTCTGATCCAAAATTGTCTAAATATAATTTTTCTTTGTTCCTATATTCTTCTCTACTAATATAACGTAATGTCATATTATTTTCTTTGCAAATGCTTTCGTACTTATTTTCTATTCTTACTTCATCTCCTCTCACAAAAGCAGTACTTTTTATGTTTAAATAATTACAAATAAAAGATACCGCCACCAAATGATTACTATAAGCTCCACCAAAGGTAACAATGTGTTTAATTTTTTCTTGAACTAAATAATCAGCAATAAGTTTTAATTTACGCCATTTGTTACCACTCACAATAGGATGTATCAAATCATCTCTCAAAATATCAACAGTCATATTTTGAAAGATTGGATGTATTAAAGGTTCAATTTTACTAGAATTAAATATTTTCAATTGTCTATGCGCGTACCTGCAAAAAAAGATAATTATTCTTACATTTGCAGTAATAACATTTAGTTTTAAAATAAATTATGATAATATATAACGTAACTTGTAATATTCCAGAAGAGATAGAGCAAGAATGGCTTCATTGGATGAAAAATGAGCATATACCAGAAGTTATTTCTACAGAAAAATTTACTAGCTTTAAAATATTAAAACTATTAACGGTTGTAGATGGTAACGAAGGGGTAAATTATGCCGTACAGTATTTTTGTAATACCCTTGCTGATTTTGACGATTATGACGAAATTTTTGCACCTGCACTTCGCGCTAAGACAGCTAACAAATATGGCGAAAAAGTGCTAACATTCCGCACTCTTTTGCAAGAAGTTTAAATTACCTTTAATATTTTTAAAAATATACAGTTACAATTTTAAAAAAGTATTACTTTTGCATTAATATCTCTATGGACCAACTTGCACAAAATTTACTCGACATTGTTAAATATATACTGCCTTCATTAGTTGTATTTGGCGTTTGCTATGTTTTGATTAGCAAAATGATGGAAGACAATGCTTCGCGTATTCAGTTAGAAATGCGTAAAAAAACGGCTAGCTTAATGACGCCATTAAAATTACAAGCCTACGAGAGGATGATTTTGTTTCTAGAACGTATAAGTCCTCAAAACTTAATAAAACAATACAATGATGGCACTTTAAGCACAGTTTATGGCTTAAAACATTTAATGGAAGCATCAGTAAATCAAGAATTCAGTCATAATTTATCTCAACAAATTTATATTAGCAATCAAGGTTGGAATATAGTAAAAGTAGTAAAAGAAGAAGTAATTCAACTATTACATAATACAGCCGATACCATGCCTGAAAATTCAACGGGCTTAGATTTTTCTAAAGCAATTATTGATAGAATGATTGCAGAAAATAAAATTCCAACTCAAAAAGCAATAGATTTTTTAAAAGCAGAAATTAATCTATATTTTTAAAAATGGTGGATTTTAAAAAAATTGAAACAGATAGTGGCATTGAGATAAAACCACTCTACAATCATTTACCAGAAAATTCAGAACTAAATAATGAATTACCAGGACAATTTCCTTTTACAAGAGGTGTAAGAGAGGATATGTACCGTGGTAAGTTATGGACAATGCGCCAATACGCAGGTTTTTCTACTGCAGAGGAATCTAATAAAAGATACCATTACTTGTTAGAACAAGGAACTATGGGCCTTTCAGTTGCTTTTGATTTACCTACTCAAATAGGGTATGATAGCACCCACGAATTTGCCGAAGGCGAAGTTGGGAAAGTAGGCGTAGCTATAGATTCTTTAAAAGATATTGAAACACTCTTTGTTGGTATTAAGTTGGAGGATATTACTACAAGTATGACCATCAACGCAACGGCATCAACACTTTTAGCAATGTATATTGCCTTGGCTAAAAAACAAGGTGCCGATATAAAAAAAATATCTGGAACTATACAAAATGATATATTAAAAGAATACGCTGCAAGAGGTACTTATATCTATCCGCCAAAATCGAGTATGCGCTTAATTACAGATATTTTTGAATATTGTAGTCAAGAAGTACCTAAGTGGAATACCATTTCTACTTCTGGTTATCACATTAGAGAGGCTGGAAGTAATGCTGTGCAAGAACTAGCATTTACATTAGCCAATGGAAAAGCATATGTAAAAGCTGCAATAGAAAAAGGATTAGATATCAATGTATTCGCAAAACGTTTATCATTCTTTTTTAA
>JABMMZ010000105.1 GCA_013205405.1 Bacteroidota bacterium
AAAGATTTTGTTGACTTTACTTTCAAAATTATTGAGAGTGGTAAAGATTATTTGCAATCAGCTATTTTCACTTTTGGACGTGAAGACCTAATCCCAGGTATGTTTATCTCAATAATAAATGAAATGTACAAGAATTTCCCTAACGATATTTCTATTTTTAAGTACTATATCGAAAGGCACATTGAAGTTGATGGAGACCACCATAGCCATCTTGCTTTACAAATGACAGCCAATCTTTGTAATGATAACGAACAATATTGGAAAGAAGCAGAAGAATCAGTTATACATTCATTAAAACAAAGAATTGAATTGTGGAACGGTATATACCGAAAGTTAACAGAAAGAACTACTGCTGCTAACAGCAAATTGGCAATAGCCGCTAGTTCTGCGTAAATTTGGATGTTCGTATTTCTTTTATAAAATTGTTATCGGTTTACCTTTCAGTGCTCCGGTATCGCGGCCCATCAAGAATTTGTAAACCAAAAGCAGAAAGTAAAATATGGCATTCACATCCGGTTTGATTTTTAGATGGCAACCCAATAGTAGGCAACAGCAAAAAAAACATTTATTAGACTTGTGTTTTGGAACGGTTCCGATTTTGAAGAAGAAAATTTTAAACTGCTTCTATCTTTTACAATAATGTTTCTGGTATTAATACGCAAAACTTAGTCCTTTGGGTTCAAAAATCTAAAGAGATTCATTGGGATTATAAAAATATTGTAAAAAGAAAAGGACGTTTAGAAAGATTGAAGTAACACTCCATAAATTTTGGTTTTACTATTCTAGCTATCTAACACAAAAGCCTTCTAACTCCTTCCTTTTTCCCTTTTATTTCTTACCTTCGCCTTTCATAAAATTATATGTCCGAAAAAAAATTGTTTCTGCTAGATGGTATGGCTTTAATATACCGTGCCTTTTTTGCTTTTAAAGATTACCCTCGTATTACTAGCACTGGGCTAAACACTTCTGCTGTGTTCGGTTTTGCCAATACTTTGTTAGAGGTGTTACAAAAAGAAAAGCCTACACATATAGCCGTTGTTTTTGATACCGCTGCTCCCACCGAACGACATATTGAATACGAGCAATATAAAGCCCACCGTGAGGCTATGCCAGAGGATTTAAGCATAAGCATTCCATATGTTTTTAGACTAATAGAGGGTATGAATATTCCTGTAATTACTATGGATGGGTACGAGGCCGATGATATTATTGGAACTCTTGCCAAACAAGCCGAAAAAGAGGATTTTATGACCTATATGATGACACCTGATAAGGATTTTGCACAATTGGTGTCTGATAAAATTTTTATACATAAACCTGCCCGTATGGGAAATGGTGCCGAAACTATTGGAGTAGCTGAGGTGCTTAAAAAATGGGAAATAGAACGTGTAGAGCAGGTCATAGATATTTTAGGTTTATGGGGCGATGCCGTAGATAATATTCCTGGTGTACCCGGAGTAGGTGAAAAAACAGCCAAAAAACTGATTCAAGAATATGGCTCTATGGAGAATATTATTGCCAATGCTGCTAATTTAAAAGGCGTTTTAAAAGAGAAATTTGTTACTTATCAAAAACAAGCTTTATTGTCTAAAAAATTGGCAACCATCAACTTAAGTGTACCCATTAATTTAGACGACCATTTGTTGATTATTGAAGAACCCAATTTCGACCTACTTGAACCTTTGTTCCAAGAGTTAGAATTTAAAACCATGGCTGCCAGAATATCAGGTAAACCTACCTCCTCGCCTACCGCTAAAATACCTGCTCCTAATGCACAAACAGATTTATTTGGCGCTGTTGTTGAAAACAGCAATTTTGAAACTATTATAGAAGAAAATATTCATTACAATACAATTGAGAATACACCCCATGCTTACCATTTAATTTCTACGAAGGCTGAAAGAGAAACTTTAATTGCTAATTTATTACAACAAGCGGAATTTTGTTTTGATACCGAAACTACAGGACTAGATGCCCTTAATGCAAGTGTTATTGGTTTGGCTTTTTCTTACAAAGCTACTGAAGGTTATTATGTGAGTATCTCTTTAGAAAATGCTGCCGAAATACTAACAGAATTTAAACCTGTATTTTCCAGTAAAAGTTTAAAAATAGCGCAAAACTTAAAATATGATTTGCAGGTTTTAAGTAATCATAATATTCAAATAGAAGGTCCTTTTTTTGATACAATGCTAGCACATTATATTATTGAACCTGATAAAAGACATAATATGGATGCATTGGCAGAACAATACCTTAAATACAGCCCCGTTAGCATAGAAACTTTAATTGGGAAAAAAGGAAAAAACCAATTGAATATGTCTGATATTGATTTACAAAAAGTAAAAGAGTATGCAGCCGAAGATGCAGATATAACCTTTCAAATAAAACAACATATTGCGCATGAAGTAGTTAAACAAAATTCGCTTTCGGTACTTAATGAAATTGAAATTCCACTTGTACCTGTCTTAGCTGCTATAGAGAGAGAAGGAATAAGAATAGATCAATCTTTTTTACAAAATTATTCTATCGATTTACAAAAAGAAATAACAGTAGCAGAAACCAATATTTTTGATTTGGCTGGGGTTACTTTCAATATTGCTTCACCTAAACAATTAGGCGAAATTCTGTTTGATAAACTTATGCTGGACGATAAAGCCAAAAAAACCAAAACTGGCCAATACCAAACTGGTGAAGATGTGCTTGTTAAGTTAGCCAATAAAAGTGCTATTGTAAAAGAAATATTAGATTTTAGACAATTACAAAAACTAAAAAGTACCTATGTAGATGCTTTGCCTTTATTAGTAAATACTACTACTGGCAGAGTACATACTTCTTTTAATCAAGCTGTTGCAGCTACAGGTAGATTGAGTAGTACAAATCCTAATTTACAAAATATTCCTATTCGCACTGATAGAGGCAAAGAGGTACGCAAAGCCTTTATTCCTCGCAACGAAGATTTTCTTATTCTTTCGGCAGATTATTCTCAAATAGAATTGCGCATTGTAGCTTCTATTAGCGAAGATCCCAACATGATGGAAGCTTTTTTGAATAATAAAGATATTCATTTGGCTACAGCAGCTAAGGTATATAAAATTGCTGAAAGTGAAGTAAACAAAGACCAACGTAGAAATGCAAAAAGTGTTAATTTTGGTATTATTTATGGGCAGCAGGCTTTTGGTTTAAGCGAAAATTTGGGCATTAGTAGAAGCGAAGCTAAAGAATTGATTGACAACTACTATGCTGAGTTTGTAAATATCAAACAATATATGGATAATCAAATAGGTATGGCGCGCAAACACGGCTATGTAGAAACTCTCATGGGCCGAAAACGTTGGCTGCGCGATATTAACAGTAACAATGCCACGGTTCGTAATTTCGCTGAACGCATGGCTATAAATGCTCCCATTCAAGGCAGCGCTGCTGATATGATAAAGGTAGCAATGATTCATATTTATAATGAAATGAAAAAGCGTGGTTTAAAATCTAAAATGATACTTCAGGTACATGATGAGCTTTTATTCGATGTTCATAAAACGGAAATAGAAGAGCTTAAACTTTTGGTAACAGAATTAATGGCTAATGCGATGCCGCTAAAAGTGCCTGTATTGGCAGAGGCTGGTATTGGGGTCAATTGGTTGGAGGCGCTCTAAGGGTGAGACAGTTATCACATTAACAGTAAAATGATTAAATTGTTATTGAGTTATTAATTAAATGGTTAAATTATAATTACAAATTGGTTCCGCGCTTTGATAGATACAGACAGCGGTTTTTTTCTTTAGATATAGATTTAAGTAAAATCAAAACAAAAAACAAGTTATTAAAAACAATTTTAAACTAAATAAACAGCCTTAAGATACCTTTTCCAGCTTTAGAATACAACAGAATTGATAAATTTAATTTTAGACCTTTTTATTATTGATAAAAAGATAAATTTATAAATATTGTATTAAAACTAGCAACCAGCGGCTCCTTGCTTAATACCTTCTCCGTCTTTTCGAATGGGTTTTTCCATTCCTTTTCTACGGCTTTTTATCTTAGTACTTTTTTCCTCGTTTGCCATATTGTTTTTATAGATAACACAAAAACTAGTTCAATTATTGTGCCTTTTATTTATTAGACGTATAAATGCATGAAAACGTTTCACTGAGGTATAAAAATATTATAAAAAAGACAGAAATATGACAAACCTATTATTTTACAATTAAGTAAATTGTTCTAAAAATCTTAAATCATTTTCAAACATTTGGCGAATATCCTTGATGCCATATTTCAACATAGTTATTCTGTCAATGCCCATTCCAAATGCAAATCCACTATACTTTTCAGCATCTATTCCGCAATTAGTTAATACATTTGGATCTACCATTCCACAGCCTAATATTTCTAACCAACCTGTGCCTTTTGTTAATTTATAATCTTGCTCTGTAGCTATTCCTAAAAAAATATCCATTTCTGCACTCGGCTCAGTAAAAGGAAAATAAGAAGGTCGAAAACGTATTTCTCTTTCTCCAAAAAATTGTGAAACAAAATAATATAACGTTTGCTTTAAATCCGAAAAACTTACATTTTCATCTATATATAGTCCTTCTATTTGATGAAAAAAAAAGTTTGATCTTGCAGAAACTGCTTCATTTCTATAAACTCTACCAGGCATTAAAGCTCTTATTGGTGGTTTATCTGTTTCCATCAATCTTACTTGTACACTGCTGGTATGGGTTCTTAAAGCAAATTTTTCTTCTGAATTTCCTTTTATAAAAAATGTATCTTGCATGTCGCGTGCTGGATGATTTTCTGGAAAATTTAAGGCTGAAAAATTATGCCAATCATCCTCTATTTCTGGTCCTTTAGCTATTTTAAAACCTATAGTTTCAAATATATCTAAAATTTCATTTTTTACCTTACTTATCGGATGCTCGCTCCCTATTTTATATGCATTTACAGGTAATGAAAAATCTTTTTCTTCTCTAACTGATTTTTTTAATAAAGAGAATTTTTCTTTTGCCTCATTATATTTATCTTCAATTGAAGTACGTAAGCTATTTATTTTTTTACCAACATCTTTTTTTTCTTCTCCTGCTATTAATTTAAATGCTTCAAAAATTTCATTTAATTCACCTTTCTTTGATAAAAATTTCGTTCTAAAAATTTCTAATGTTTCTCTATTTTCAATAGAAAAATTTTTAACTTTTTCTTTTAGTTCTTCAATTTTATCATTCATGGTACAAAAGTAAATTAAAGTTTTAAATTCTTTTAACTTGTTTCAACATCCTAATATTAAATAATAATTTATTATAAAAATATATAATATTAATACAGTTGTGTGGATATGGTTATAACTCACTAAAATAAAACTTTTTTAAGTATAAATATAAATTTACAAATACGTTATTAACGTATTTGTAAATTTATTATCTTTAATTTCAGTGAGATGTAAGTAGATTTCAACAATTTTAATTTAATGTTAATTTCTTATTATCTACATATATATATTCTTAATAAATATTACATTAACTACTTTTTTTTAACAATTTTTTCAAGTTGTTAGTGCTCTTTTTTAAAACAAATTAGTATTCTTTTTTATAATAAATTTACAACGTAGAATGTTATTAAATATGTGTGTAAAAAAGAATATTTTAAAGTAAAATTTCCTCTTCCCAATTAGCTTTAAGTAAAATTTTTTTATTAACTTTAGACGGTTTAGGTTTATAGTATTGATAAGGGTTCACAGTAATTTTTGTATCAATATTTCCTTCATATATTTCTATAGTATATTCACCTGGTGTTAAATAAAAATCATAAGTATTATTTATAATTATTTTATTAAAAATAATAGCATTATTTTTTGAGATAATTACTTTATAAGATTCATTTATTTTATTATTTTTTAATAATAAGTGGCTAAGTTTATTTTGCTCATCATATTTATTTATTTTAATCCAAAAAGTGTCTTTGCGAATGGCAATTAATACAGAGTCAATTTTTTGTTTATTATTAATTTCTATGTATTCATTATTCTCTTTAAAAAGATGAGAAATAATATTTATATCTTTAATACCTCTTTTATCAAAATGAATTCTATAGTTAGTTTTGTCTTTTAAGGCAGTTATTTTGCTTTCTAATAACATTTTAATCTCTTTCTTAATGTTTATATAAGGCATGCTGTCATATAAGGAGGATTGTAAAATAAGTATTGAATCATTATTGTAGTAAATAATATCTTTTTCATTGAAAGTTCTATTAAATGGGATTAAATTATTTTTAATGTATTTCTTTGCATTTTTATACTCTATTTCTTTTATATTTTCATCAACCCATAAAGCCAAAGAAATAGTCTTGTTGATATTAGTTTGTGTTGTATCAAAATAGACAGGTACATACTTATCTGGTATATTATCAAAATTAATATCTTTATAAATAAAATAGTAATATACTTTATCTAGTTTTAAACCACTAATTTCAGCTATATTATTATTAAAAGAACTGATGTAGTCAAATTTAATTTTACTAAAACTATCATAAGGAGATGAATACAAACCAACCTTATAATCAGTTAAAATTTGTAATTGATTGATTGTAAATTTAACATAAGCTGAATCAAGAGTATTGCCAGTAGCAAACGACTTATTAAAACTGTATAAATTACCCTCGTTGGCATCTTTTATACCTCCATCTATTTTTAAAACATAGGTTGTATTTTCTTTTAAATTAGAATCTATTTCAATAGTAATATTTTTCTTATTTGCGCTAGTTGTTATCGAAGAGTGAAACGGTTGAATAGAGATATTCTTAACAGGATTATTAAGTTCAATATATTCATTAAAATCAATAGATATTTTTTTAGATTTAAAATTAGTTTCTGTAAGACTAATTTTTCTTATTTCAGGTTTAGTTGAATCCTTTAGTCCCCCCTCTAAAGGCACCACATTGGCACAACTGTATAGTGAAAGGAGTATTATAAGTATTACATAGTTTTGTATCTTCATCTTCCTAAGTGTACTAATAATATAGAAATATCTGAAGGAGAAACACCGCTTATTCTGGCGGCTTGTCCAATATTTTCTGGTTTCAATTTATTTAACTTCTCTCTGCTTTCTAAAGAGATTGACTTAATATTGGCATAGTTAAAATTTTCATTAATTTTTAATCCTTCAAGTCTTTTAAGTTTATCTGCCATAAGTTTTTCTTTTTCAATATAACTTTCATATTTAATTAATATTTCTACTTCTTCCAATATTTCTTTTTCAAAGGATTGCAGACTAGGATATAAATTTACTAAATCAAATAAGCTTACTTGAGGTCTTAGAATAACCTTATCTAATTTGGTTTTTTGAAGCAAATCTGTAGTACCTAATTTACTAAATATTTCACTCACATCTTCAGGATAAACAGAAATATTTTTAACTTCATTTTCAAGTTCTATCACTTTTTGATATTTCAGTTCTAATGCTTTTAATCTTTCGTTATCTGCCAAACCAATACAGTGGCCAAGTTTTGTTAATCTATAATCAGCATTATCTTGACGCAATAAAATTCTAAATTCTGCCCTCGATGTAAACATTCTGTAAGGCTCATCGGTTCCTTTCGTTATTAAATCGTCTATCAATACACCAATATAGGCCTCAGACCTGTCTAACACAAAGGCTTCTTTTTTGTTTATCTTCAAATGGGCATTAATTCCTGCCATCAAACCTTGACAAGCTGCTTCTTCATATCCTGTGGTTCCGTTAATTTGGCCGGCAAAATAAAGGCCATCTATTAATTTTGTTTCAAGCGATAAGCGCAACTGAGTTGGAGCAAAATAATCATATTCAATCGCATATCCTGGTCTAAAAATTTTAGCATTTTCAAATCCAGGAATTTGAAGGATTGCTTTATGTTGAATATCTTCAGGCAATGAAGTAGAAAAACCATTGATATACATTTCTACCGTTTTCCATCCTTCGGGCTCTACAAAAATTTGGTGTCTATCTCTATCAGCAAATCGGTTTATTTTATCTTCAATAGAGGGACAATACCTAGGACCCAAACCTTGAATTCTGCCATTAAACATGGGCGACTGATCAAAACCTTCTCTTAAAACATCATGCACATTCTGATTGGTATAAGTAATATAGCAAGAGCGTTGTTCTTTCAAAGGCGATGTTTTATTGCTGTAAGAAAATTTATTAGGATTTTTATCACCCTTTTGTTCATTCATTTTAGAGTAATCTAAGCTTCTGCCATCTACTCTTGGCGGAGTACCTGTTTTCATTCGCCCATTTGTAAAACCAATTTTTAGCAAAGAAGCGGTTATACCTACACTATTGGTTTCAGACATTCTACCACCACCAAAGTTTTTAGTACCTATATGAATTAAGCCATTTAAAAAAGTGCCGCTTGTAAGAATAACAGATTTAGATTTAATAGTATATCCTAAAGCGGTTGTAACGCCAATAGCTTTTTGGTTTTCCGTGAGTACATCAATAACATTATCTTGAAGGAAATCTATATTCTTATTGTCTTCTAAGGCCAAACGCCATTCTTCAGAAAAACGCATTCTATCAGACTGCGCTCTAGGACTCCACATAGCTGGCCCTTTAGAAAGGTTCAACATTCTAAATTGAACCATTGTTTTATCTGTAATAATACCAGACATACCGCCCAAGGCATCTATTTCTCTAATAATTTGCCCTTTGGCTACACCGCCCATCGCAGGATTGCAACTCATTTTTGCAATGGTTTCCATATTCATAGTAATAAGCAGCACTTTAGAACCCATGGTTGCTGCAGCATAAGAAGCTTCACAACCAGCATGGCCTGCGCCAACTACTATAACATCATATTTATCTAAATACATTTTATTTATGTTCCACGGGGAACTATTATTTATTTACTTTAATTACTGTTCCACGAGGAACATTTTTTTGAATACACCTATGTAATAACCCTCTTTCTCTCTCATAACTTTTATATCATTGGTACTTTTGTCTTTGTATCCAACCAAATGCAATACTCCATGGCATATAACACGTATCAGCTCTTCAATGTTTTCCTTTTTAAATTGAATAGCGTTGTCTTTTACCCTTTCAATACTAATATAAATATCTCCTTCTATAATGTTAGCATCTGAATAATCGAAAGTTATAATGTCAGTATAATAATTATGATTTAAAGAATCAATGTTAATTTGGAGTAATTCGGCATCATTAATAAAGTTAAACTCAATAATGGATAATGATTTATTGTGATCACTAAGTATTTGAAAGATAACTTTTTTTGTTATTTTGATTAGTCCGGCAAGTAAATTAAGCTTACCATACAACTGAATTTGATTATTTGAGTACTGTAATTGTTCCATCAAAAATTAATCTTTTTCCATTTAAGCCTATTATTATTGATCTGTAAATGTAAACATCTTGATCTACAAATTCACCATTATTACCCGTGCCTATCCAAGGTTTTCTTACATCATTGGTTTCATAAAGCAATTCACCCCAACGATTGTATACTTGAAAACTTGATTTTTCGTAATTTAAAAATATACCCTTTGGCGCAAAAGTTGTATTGAAGCCATTAATTTGTATTGCATTAGGAAAGTAAACAATAGGATCGGCAGTAGCGCATTTTATGTTACTATAGCTTGTATCTTTTCTTGGATAAAGCAAACTAGGGTTATTTTCAATAGCTCTAATGCAATAACACAATTGCTCTTGTTGTGCACTAAAATTGGAATTATCTGTTTTAGAAACTATATTATTAGAGAAAGTATTTAGAATGTTCCACGAGGAACTTCTTGTGCCATTTGGATTATCTAATAACAAAAGCTCTTGTTTTTCAGCATTTTTTATAAATGAAGAATAATTATTCCAATCTAAATTTTGAATACCAGGATTGATCATATCTAAATTTAAAAGAATAGTTTTGGCAATATTACTGGTATCAAAAATAAGACTACATGGTCCTTCGGTAGTAAAATAATATTGATAAAAACGCGTTTGAACTCTAACGCTATTGTCTATTAATTCGTTAATACCACCTGTAGAATTGATAGTTTGCCACAATGAATAAGTACCGTTATCTTCAGATTTATAAATATTAATTTTTTTTAAAGAAGTTAAATTTTCTGCGATAAGCGTTAATTCAATATAGTTTCTTTGCACCGAAGCTTTAGCAATATAAGAGTTTTTAGAAGGAGTAATAGAATTTGTATTCACGCAAACCACATTAGAAGATGAACTAAAGATAGTGGCATTAGTTAACCGAATTGCTCTAATGTAAAAACATAAATTATCTCCAAAATTAGTAAAATTGTATGTAAAAGAAGTGATATTATTAACCACTGTGCCAATTTGTTGAAAATTATATGCATTAATTTTTCTATAAATAATATAGTCTTGTATAGGCCAACCGATATAAGGTGTCCAAGTAAGGGTAACAGTTTTATTACATTGATTGTAAGCTTGTTGTAAAAACATTGTTTGATGACTAGCAGATATTAAACTTGTATTCGAACAACTATCGTATGCAGCCACACCATAAGCAATACTGCTAACAGTTGGATCACGAACCCCATTATCTATATAAGAGGTATTAACGGTATTATTAATAATAGCATTGGTGCCGGTAATATGATAAACTAAATATCCTTTAACATCCACACTGCCATTTTGCGACCAACCAATAATTGTTTTTTGTGAAGCTAAGTCAACACTTACCGAATCTAAATCCATATTTACAGGAGGTGTATTGTCAATTTGAATAGTATCACTAAATAGGCTGTCTATGCCATTACATGCTTTATTATAGACGATATAAAATTTCCAATTTTGTAAATTGGGCAAGCCAATTTGAAGGCTGTTCGTATTAACATTATAGGATTTAAAATAAACAAAGGGGCTAAAATTATCTTCCTGACCATACAAACTAAAACTTGTAAAACTACCACAATTATCAGTAGGAGGGAACCAAAATAAATCTAAAGTAGAGTTTAATCTATCTAAACAAGCTCTGCGCATTTTAGGACGACCCTCTAAGGCATAAATATTTGATACTAAAATGGATAGTAGAAAAAATAGAATGATATGTTTTTTATATTCAATCACCAGCTAAGCAATATTTAAACGTATTTTCTTTAAAATAATTGTATGCAGTATCTAAAATTTCTTGAGATGTAATATTTTGTATCGCTTTTAAATAATTATTGTAATAATGAGCATCCATATTCATTTCTACGAATGTTTTAAAACGATCGCTAATATTAAAAACACCATCAAAATTCCTTTGTAAAACACCTGTTAAATAATTTTTAACAGTAATTAGTTCTTCTTGGCCAACTAACTCTTCTCTCAGTTTTTTTATTTCTCTTAAAATTTCAGTTTTTACAAGGGCAGAATTTTTATTATTACACTCACTCGAAATTTTAAGAACAGAGAACTTTTTATAGGGAGAAATAGAAGAATGAATGCCATATGTAAGTCCTTTATCCTCTCTAATATTTTTCATTAATCGAGAACCAAAATAACCACCTAAAAGAGTATTTAGAATACTTATTTTAAAAAAATCGGGATGCTCTCTTTCAGGTAAAATTTTTCCAAATCTTATAGAACTTTGAGTAGAATCTGACTTAGGTATTATTAGCTCTAACTCAACACCAGAAGGTATTTCGTCTATATTAGATATATTTATTTTTGGCAATATTTCAAAACCAATATCAGCTAATAAATTTATAACATTTATAGATTTTGATCCTGTAAAAATAAAGTAAGGAGAAAGCAATTGATTATTTTTAAAACTAATTAATTCACTTTGTAGGGTATTATTAATAACATCTTCTGTAAGTATCTTATTAACGGTATGATTATCTCCAAAAAGAAGTTTATTGATGCCTCTGTTAGCTAAAAAAGAAGTTTTTTGAAGATTGATTTTTAGTTCACTAATTTTATTCCGTTTGTATACTAATATTTCCTCTTCAGGGAAAAAGGCTTCATCAATAGCATTTTTAACTATGGGAAGAATATTTTCAATATTTTCTTCTAATCCATAAATAGAAATACTAGACGTATAATAATCACTGTTTTTGAAAATAAAACCACCATATTGATCAATATCTTCTGCAATTTGCGAAGCTGTTTTAGTTACAGTGCCACTAAATAATAAATCTAAACCAATGGTATAAGCAAAAGGGTTAGAAATACCAATTCTGTTGGCATAAGGATAAATTATTTCTAATTTGAAAACACCATCAGAACCATCAAAATGAAAAATATTATTTTCACTTTCAATAAATCCAGTAGTAAATGCTGAAGATTCTTTTATTTCGGGCGCTATACTTCTATTCATTTGTTGGATTATATTTTAAAACACTATGATTCCCTTTAAGTAAATACTCCTTGCAAATAGTAATAACATCATTTTCAGAAATATGTTTAATATAATATGTTTCTTTATTTACAAGTTCAACATCACCCAATCTGAAGGCATAACAGAGTGACATAGCTTTATTTAAGACAGAGGTTTTACTAAAAAGGTTGCTTGTAAGTGATTTATTTTTAACTTTAATTAAGTCCTTTTCTCCAAGACCAGTTATTGTTAGTTCTTTAATTACCTTTATAATTTCGTTTTCTGCAGTTTCAAAACTAACATCATCGGCTAATTTTCCTTCAATAATAAAAAGTCCTGCATCTATATCTCCCGAAACATAGGCTTCGAGTTGAGTAAATAATAATTTTTCTTTTATGAGAATATTAATAAAATACGAGGATTCGGAGCGAGAAAGTATATCACTCAGTAAATCGAAAGCATAGTATAATGGATGATTTCTTTCTACCATATTAAAGGCTAAATAAATGGCTTTTTGAGGCACATTTGTATCTATTGTTTTCTCATTTCTTTTGTATCTAATAGGTTCAATAGGGTAGTGGTTGGTGTTTTTTTTACCAGCGGGTATTTTACCAAACCATTTTTCAGTTAGCTCCTTTGCAGAATTAAAAGAAATATTACCAGCTAAACAAAGCACTGCATTACTAGGGTTATAAAAGGTTTCGAAAAAAGAAATAACATCGGTTAAATTGGCGTTTTCCACGTGGCTAATTTCTTTACCAATTGTAGCCCATTGATAAGGATGCACTTGATAAGCCAGGGGCCTTAAATGCAACCAAGCATCACCGTAAGGCTGATTGAGGTAACGTTGTTTAAATTCCTCAATAACCACACCTTGTTGCACGGCTAAAGATTTCTCAGAAAAATCTAAACGCAACATTCTATCGCTTTCTAACCAGAGTGCTGTTTCAATATTTTGAGAAGGCAGGGTGATATAATAGTTGGTAATATCATTACTGGTAAAGGCATTGTTTTCGCCACTGGCTTTTTGTAGTGGTGTATCGAAAGAAGGAATATTAACAGAACCACCAAACATGAGGTGTTCGAAAAGATGTGCAAATCCCGTTTTATCGGCACTTTCGTCTCGTGCACCTACATTATATAAAAGATTAGAAACACATAAGTTGGTATTAAAATCGGGATGATGAATGAGGGTTAAACCATTTGCAAGATGATGTATATTATAGGCTATCACTGCTGCAAAGATAAGCAATTGCTGCATTAGTGAAAACTAACAAGCAAATAATAAGCTTTTGGAGTAAATATTAAATTTTTTATATTAAAAAAGCAAAGCAATATCAAAACTAAAATTAAAGATAGTGCCTTTTCCGCTCATACGTGGAACAATATCAGGATAACGAGTACCAGGCGTCCCACTTGTAAGCCTTGAAGAGTTTATATTGATTAATCCTAACTTAGTTGTAGTTTGAAGGGACATCCCACTTCCAATATCTTTTCTTAAGCCAATAGCAGGCATAAAATCTATTTTTCTAAGAGGAAGATTGTCATATTTTACCTCGGCCAACTCACCAAAACCTTTAGAAATAGTGGCTTTGAATAATACACCAAATTGGCCACCAACTATTAGAAATAAAGGCTGTTTTTTAGCATTATTAGCAATACGAATGCTCATAAAGCATGGAATTTCGCCATAAAGAAGCGATATTTTACTAAAGGAAGTATCGTTGGTTTTACCAAATTTACTCCCTTTGTAATTGGCATTAAATTCCCAATGAAATTGAAGCGATTTCTTTTTATTTAAATTAATTATTTGATACATACCCGCCCCAAAACCAAAGGTATGTTTAGTATTATTAAACTCAGTGCCTAAAAAAGTATGCCAACCCAAGTTAAATTTTATACCTAATTTAGTTTTTGTTTTTTCGTCAGTATCTACATTTTGCTGTTGTAAAGGCGCATCAATAGTATGTGTTTCTACTTGTGCACGAATACTCAAGTGGAAGGTTAAAAATAGTATAATGAATATTTTATATGGCATCAATATTTTTTCCATTTAGGGCTTTGTTTACAGCTGAATCCATTAGTCTTTCTGCAAAAGGACGTGTGTAGTCATTCAAACGTTCAAATTCAAAATTTATTGTGTCACGGTTATTGGTGGTTATAATATTTTGCAAAGATTGAATTAAAATTTGTGTTTCTTCTATTTCTTTTTCAGTGAGTAAAACAGCATTGTTTTTGAATAGTTTTTCGCACTGATAAATCAATTGATTGGCTTCTGTAACAGCTTCTGTAAGTAGGCGGGCATTTATGTCTTGTTTAGCATTTTGCATGCTTGCAAGCAGCATATTCTCTACTTCTGTATCTGTAAGTCCATATTGTGGCACAATATCAATATTTTGTCTAGTACCAGAACGAAGTTCAGTAGCTTCTACTTTTAAAATACCATCCGCATTTAATAAAAATTGAATGTCAATTTTTGGAAAGCCTGCAGGCATTGCAGGAATATTATTAAGGATAAATTCACCTAATTTACGGTTGTGTTCAACCTGTTCTCTTTCACCTTGGTAAACTGCTATTTTAAGATTTATTTGACCATCTTTTGAGGTAGTGTATTCTCTGCCAGCTTTAATAGGTATTTTGTTGTTTCGTGGAATAATGGTGTCCATTAAGCCTCCCAAAGTTTCTATACCAAGGCTAAGCGGTGTTACATCTAGTAATAATAAATCTTTTCTATTGCCAGCTAGTATGTCTGCCTCTATTGCTGCTCCAAGAGCTACTACTTCATCAGCATTTAAAGCATCGTTAAGGGTTTCTGTGCCAAAGAATTTTTTTAATAAATCAGTAACCAAAGGCACACGGGTACTGCCACCTACCAATATTACTTCATCAATATTTATTATACTAATACAGCATCTTTCAATGCTAATTGGCAACAATTTATTGTTTTTTCTACAATAGGTAAAATGCTTTTTTCAAAGTCTTTTAAAGATATGTTTAAAGGCCAAATTATAGTATCAATTGTTATAAAGGTATGAGCATTTTCAGCAGTTGAGAGTTGTTTTTTAACGTCTTCTGCTTTTAATCTAAATAATTGATAAAGACCTTTATTTTTTTCAATTTCTTGAATATTTAGGTCTAGTTGAGTGCACCAAAATTCAATGATCTTTCTATCAAAATCGTCTCCACCAATATAGGTATCACCATTGGTAGTTAATACTTCAAAAATACCATTTTGAATGTTTAGTATTGTAATATCAAAAGTGCCACCACCTAAATCGTATACAGCTATGGTCTTAGATTCTTCTGAATTTAAGCCAATACCATATGCTAAACTAGCTGCAGTAGGCTCGTTCACAATACGCAACACATCAAGTCCAGCCAGCTTACCAGCATCGCGTGTGGCTTGTCTTTGGCTATCATTAAAATAGGCAGGAACAGTAATAACTGCCTTGGAAATAGTTTCATTTAAAATAACCTCCGCATTCTCCTTTAACTCCTTTAAAATAATAGAAGAAAGTTCTATGGGGTTGTATAATTTACCATTAATTTCCACCTTTACCATGGCTTTGGTTTCATCATCTATAATTCGGTAACCATAGCTAGCGTGTTCCTTAATATCAGCGTAGCTTCTGCCTAATAATCGTTTTACAGAGTAAATGGTATTTTGAGGCTCAGTGCTAAGGAAATGTTTGGCTTTATTGCCAACAGTAATGGTATTATTATTTGAAAAATGAATAATAGAAGGAACAATGGTTTCATTGGTTTTGGATAAGCATTTTGGTAACTTAGTTTCTTTATCGATAATAGCCACTAAACTATTAGTAGTACCTAAATCGATTCCAATTACGGTATCGTTTTTTTTAATTTTTCCCTCTTTAATATTAATGCTTATTCGTGCCAAAGTATAATTGCAAAATTAAGGATTAGGTTTGTTATTTTATTATTTATCTAACCAATTCCGCAATATCTCTAATCCATTTTCAGTAAGAATAGCTTCAGGATGGTATTGAATGCCAATAATGGGATGTGTTTTATGTTGAAAACTCATGCATTCATTATCCTTCGAAGAAGCCGTTATTTCTAAGGGAGTACTGTCAAAATTTTGAAGTACTAGGCTATGATAACGGCAAACTTTTAATGGGTTTGGCAAGTTTTTATATATGCCTTTTTCATTGTGCTTGATTGCTGATACTTTGCCATGCATAGGCAGCTTAGCTTTTACTAATTGGGCACCAAAAAATTGACCAAGGGCTTGATGTCCTAAACACACACCAAGAATAGGATATTGAGTATAATAGGCCTCAATTATCGACATCATATTACCTGCTTGAGCAGGTGTATTAGGTCCAGGTGAAAGTACGATTTTACTAAAATTGAATAGGTGAATATTATCTATGTTTATCGCATCATTTTTAACTACTATCACTTGTTCGCCTAATTGCTCAAAGTAATCTTTAAGATTGTAGGTAAATGAGTCGTAATTATCTATTAAAAGCATTACTTTAAAGTTATTATGTTAATCGATATTAGATTTAATGTACAAATAATTTAATAACCAATAACTTTTTTATTAATTAATAGGCTCTTGCATTATTTTTTTCCATAAAGTAAATAAACGCACGATTAGCAATTTTTACACCACCTTGTGTAGGAAAATTGCCTGTAAAGTACCAATCTCCTCTGTGATTAGGGCAAGCCAAAAGCAAATTATCTACAGTTTGAAAAATAATTTCTACTTCGGGTTTAAAATTTTCTGGTGTTACTATTTGAGCTATCTTTTTACTTAATTGTTCTTGGGTAAATAGGTTGTACAATGTATTTACTTGATTTACCATTTCTTCCACAGGCTTGTGCATCTCGGCTTGGCAAAGGGCATAAGTTTCGGTTAATTTATGTTCTAAATGATTATCTTTTAAAAGTTCTATTAATGCTCGGAAGGCAACAAAATCTTTTAAGCGACTCATATCTATTCCATAACAATCGGGATATAGAATTTGAGGCGCACTTGATACAACAATAATTTTTTTAGGTTCTAAACGACCTAAAATTTTAAGAATACTAGTTTTTAAAGTGGTACCTCTTACTATGGAATCGTCAATAATTACAAGGGTATCTTGTCCAGGGCGAATTACACCATAGGTTACATCGTAGGCATGTCCAACTAAATCTTCTCTATCAGCATCATTGGTAATAAATGTTCGCATTTTAGCATCTTTTACCAATATTTTTTCCCTGCGTATTCTATAGTTAAGTATTTCCTTAATTCTATCGGAAGTTAAAGTATCTTTTTCGGTCATTAATACCTCAGCGCGCCTGTTTTTTAACCATGCGTTAACGCCATCTATCATGCCATAAAAACTGGTAGCAGCCGTATTTGGAATGTATGAGAAAACAGCATTCTCTATATCATCATTCAGACTATTAATAACAGTAGGGGCTAACATTTCACCTAACATTTTACGTTCCTTGTAAATATCAGCATCATTACCACGACTAAAGTATATACGCTCAAATGAACAAGATAATTTATCTTTTTGTTCTAGTATTCTTGTTTCTTTATAACTGCCGTCTTTTTTAATAATTAAAGCACAACCAGGTGTTACTTCTTTGATGGTATCGTATGGGATATTGAATGTTGTGGCAATAGCAGGGCGTTCGCTGGCAGCTATTAGCATTTCATCATTAGCATACCAAAATGAAGGGCGAATGCCATTAGGATCACGTATAACGAATGCATCTCCATGGCCTATCATACCTACCATATTATACCCACCATCAGTGCGTTTGAAGGCATTTTTAAGTATATTTTCTACATTTAAATTTTCTTTAATTTTTTCTGTAATATCAAAGTTACTTAAATTTTCTTTTTTGTATATTTTAAATAATCGTTCATTTTCTTCATCTAAAAAATGACCAATTTTTTCTAGCATGGTTACATTATCACTAATTTCTTTTGGTTGTTGCCCAAGTTCTATAAGTTGCGTAAAAAGTTCATCTACATTGGTAAGGTTATAGTTGCCAGCCATTACCAAGTTTCTACACATCCAATTATTTTGACGGAGAAAAGGATGTAAATTTTCTAAACTATTGCCACCGTGTGTACCATAACGCAGATGACCGAGCATTAATTCACCAGCATAAGGGAAGTGTTCTTTTAGATAAAGCGCATTGTTAAGATTAGACTTATCTAAGGTTTTAAGTGTTTTATTTACCTCGTCAAAAATATCGGCTACTGCATTTTTAGAATAGCTGCGTTTGCGTGCTATGTAGCGTTGTCCAAATTGAGGGTCTAATTTAATAATACCCATTCCTGCACCATCTTGACCTCTATTAATTTGCTTGGCCATAAGCAATTGCAGTTTTTTTAGGCCATAAAGCGGAGTTCCATATTTTTCTGTAAAGTACTCTAAAGGTTTAAGAAGCCTTATAAAAGCTACTCCGCATTCGTGTTTTATTGGGTCGCTCATTTATTTTTTGGTAAGTGGCGCAAAGTTACCTTTTTAAAATGAAAAAAGGAGAATCTATAAATATAAATAGTCTCTAAATTTATTACATTGGCACCTCAATCAATAAAATTTTACTTGCTTGAGTCGTTTTAATATCAAAATTATTGGTGTTCCAAATACCCAATGCATCACGTTTACCCAAGTTTTGATTTTCAATAGTTGCGCTGCCTTCGATAACAAAAACATAAACGCCATTAGCGGCATCATTTAATTGATATGATATGGTTTTATCAGTATCAAAATTTCCCATATGAAGCCAAGCATTTTGATGAATCCATGTGCCTGAATCGCCTTCTTTAAATTGCTGAGCGGGCGAAACTAACTTTAACCAATTGTTATCGGTGGTTTCGGGTAATTTTATATCACCATAACGGGGTGTAACGTTTTGCTCATTTGGCATTATCCAAATTTGTAGAAGTTTTAAAAATTTATCTTTATTAGGATTAAATTCACTGTGTTGAACACCAGTTCCAGCACTCATTACTTGAATATATCCAGCATTTATTGTTGCTTCATTCCCCATGCTATCTCTATGGCTTATATCGCCTTCTAAAGGAATGGTTATAATTTCCATGTTATCATGCGGATGTGTGCCAAAGCCCATGCCGGGAGCTACTTCATCATCATTTAAAACGCGCAAGGCGCCAAAATTCATTTTGTGCTTATCAAAATAAGAAGCAAAACTAAAGGAATGATGGGCGTTTAACCAACCGTGGTTAGCATGACCGCGTTGATTGGCAGGATGAAAAATTGTATTTATCATGCCACAAATTTACAACCATATTTAAACAATCGTATTGAGTTAATTACAATATGCTTATTTTTGTTTTCTATTATTAAAAGTGTGAAAAAAGTATTATTAATACATGGACCCAATTTAAACTTACTAGGTATAAGAGAGCCAGAGAAGTATGGTCATATGACTTCGGAGCTTATGGTTGAGAACCTAAAGTTAAAATTTAAAGACATAGAACTTACCTATTTTCAAAGCAATGTGGAAGGCGAAATAGTGAATAATATTCAACAAGCTAAAGAGATAATAGATGGTATTTTAATTAATGCTGGGGGGTTTTCGCATACTTCTGTAGCTATTGCAGATGCCATTAGAAGTATTAATTTACCAGTAATCGCAGTGCATATTACCAATATTTATCAACGGGAAGGCTATCGCCATGCTGATATAGTGGGCGAATCTTGCAAAGGAGCTATAGTAGGTTTGGGTATAGAAGGCTATGAGTTGGCAATGGAATGTTTAATGGAAGAGATATGAGAAAGGGTTTTTATTCCTTCACTATTTTTTCAATAAATAGTTTATTTCCTTGAGATACTTTTACAAAGTAAATACCATTAGCCCATTCACTTATATTCAGGCTTTCAAGATTATTTTCTGACACCATTTTTTCGCCTAGTAAATTATATATTTCTATCAAATAGGGACTTTTATCTTGCAATACTATATTTATGATATTATTGGTAGGATTGGGGAAGAGTCTCACTAAATTATCAATAGAGGTGTTTCTAATACTTACATTTTTTGTAACACAATTGTTATAATGCGGTTGATGTGTAGCTGTATCAATTATAATATTTTCATCACCGTTTTTATAAGCAAGGTAAGACATGTAAAATAGCATCATTTCATTGGTAGTAGCTTCACCGAGTGAAATATCTTGTGGTGGGTTAAAGGGATTGTGGTCGTTATTAGTTGTATTGTCATACACCGCTTCACTTTGTAATTTGGTGCCAATAGGAATAACTACAGGTTTTTGAAAATCGTAAGAACCCTGCCAATGGAAATCCCACTCAGGGATATCAATAAGGGGTATAGTATCGCCATTTAATTTTACACCATAAGCTTTCATGCTTTTGCAGATTAAATGAGCATGCGGCCCAATGTTTAGAATAGTTGCTTTTACAGGAACGGTAAAGCTTTGATAAAATGTTTTTACAGTATTTTTTGGAATAAATAAGGGACCATTTACCATACTGGTAGCATGATTTAATATAGCTGCATCGCTTATATTTCTAACATTAGAAGAGCTAAATAAAAAATTTACTTTAGTAGAATCAACTTGTCCAATAGCGTAATCAGGATAATGTATTTGAAGCACTATTTTAGCAGTTGGAGGCAGCCTTTTGCCCATACCAGATGGCACTAAAACTGGTCCGGCACCTGGCACCCATGTACCTAATAAAACTGCCGCAAGTGTACCAACTCCACCTTCGGAAGTATAGCCATTAAGTGGGTCTGCATTGTCTAAAGTGGTAGTTACACCGGTTGTATCATAAAATACTTGGGCATGGTGTACAATGTTTTTATTACCAGGAATAATTTCAATACCACTAATAAATTTTTGAATCGATTGCCCTGTAGGAATTACAAAACAGCGGTATAAATCTTGGGTTATACTGGGTACCGTATAAGTGGGAATTTGCAATTTTAAATCGGGTGAAGGAAATGCAAGCGAAGAATTATAAACGGGTGGAGTAGGCGCATTGGCTATATTGCCTTGAGGTTTTCCATTGTCTAACCAGCTTATAAAAGCCCGTTTCTCTGCATCAGATAAATTACGACTATGCGCCACTTTATTGTAATCATTATTTACTTTCCATGGTGGCATATGACCATCGCTTATTTCATTTTTTATAGATGAAGCATAATTAGAGACATCGTTATAAGTTAACAATGACATAGGCCCTGCACCTTTAGGGTTATGGCAACTGGTGCAATGAGAATAAACAATACAGGCTATATCATCGGCCCAATTTGGTGTTTGTGCTTTTACAGAAATAGACACAAGAAAAAGTAAACTAATAAAAACTTTTTTCATAATTGTAAAACTTAGACTACAATAATACAAAAAGGTTTACAATCATTTTTTATATATCTAAATTTTCCTTATATTCCTCATTATTAGAGCCTTCTATTGGCCCACGTAAATGAATAATTAAACCATTGAGAAAATTTCTAAGAATTTGGTCGCCACAAGGTTTATAGTTTGGGTGGTCCTCGCGTCTAAAAAAAGCGCCTAATTCGGCAATCGTTACTTTAAAATTTACCAATTGTATTATTTCTACTATTTGATCGTTTCGCAAGTGCAGTGCTACACGTAGTTTTTTAAGTATATCGTTATTAGTCATTAGTATTTTATTTAAAAAAGTCAAAGTTAAGCTAAAACCAATTGTTTGGCCATACCTAATTCTTGATTCAACAGTATTTTTTTAGCACTTAAAAATTCTGGAAGCACATTTTCTTTTTTAGCATTGTAAATGGTTAAAAGCGTACAATTTGGTTTAGTTTCTATTGTATACTCATTACTTAAAGCAATTACCATTTCATTTATTTTATCTTCTTTCGTATCGCAACAAGCAGAAAAACTAATGGCCGAATTTTGCATCACATTAATACGTACTTTAAACATTGCAAAAGCATCAAAAATAGCACTCAGATTATCTTCTGCTATAAAAGAATAATTTTTGGTAAAAATAGATAATAAGGTTTGTTCATTTTTAACAATATAACACTCATTACTTAAAGCAGGTGCATCTATTTTTACCACAGTGCCTTCATCATTCATATTGAGAAAAGAGCTAACATAAAGGTTAATGTTTTTACTTTTTAATGGCTGAATAGTTTTCGGATGAATAACAGAGGCTCCATAATAAGCTAACTCTATGGCTTGATTATAATTAATGGCGTCTAATTTTACAGCATTGGCAAATTGTTTAGGATCGGCATTCATAACACCAGCTACATCTTTCCAAATAGTTACATCTTGGGCGTCTAAACAGTAAGCAAATATAGCTGCACTGTAATCAGAACCTTCTCTTCCAAGTGTAGTTGTGTTATTATGCTCATCTCTACCAATAAAACCTTGGGTTATTACTATACTTCTGTCCACATAAGGTTTTAAAATACGTTTGATAGTTTCTTCTGTTTCAGTCCATTTTACACGTCCTTCTCTAAAATTACTATCCGTTTGTATAAAATTGCGCGCATCTACCCATTTATTTTTAACCTCTATACTGTGTAAATAATCGCTTACAATTTTAGTAGAAAGCAGCTCTCCATAGCATATTACGCCATCATATATTTCATCATAACTAGTATTATGATATTTTTTTTCAACCACACATTCCAGTTCCATTAGCAAATCTTCTAAATCGGAATAGATATGATGTTTTTTATCTTCAATTAAATTGGAAGCTATGGTAAAATGAAAATCTTTTAATTCTTGTATGATAATTTGTTTCTTTTCTACCTCATTTTTCCAAAATACAGTTACTAATTCTTCTAACTTATTGGTAATTTTACCCATAGCAGAGATTACCACCAATAGTTTTTCACCTGAATATTTTTCTAAAATATTACCTACATTCCTTACTGCATCTGCATCTTTAACAGATGCACCACCAAATTTAAAGACTTTCATACTTTTGCTTATTTTTGCAAAAGTAAATTAGCTTTAGCATGAAAAAAAATAACATTATTACATTGAACCAATTTATTTCAGATCAACAGAATCAGTTTCCTTTTGTAAAGGGCAGTTTATCTAAAATATTTAGAGATATTCAGTTGGCGGCAAAAATGATTAACAGAGATGTTCGTAAAGCTGGCTTGATTGATGTTTTAGGTAATTTTGGAGAAACCAACATTCAAGGAGAAGAGCAAAAAAAATTAGATGTTATCAGTAATGATGTTTTTTTAAAACTCATGGATTTTGGTGGCGATTGTGTATGTGTAGTATCGGAAGAAAATGATGATATTCATTGGTGCCCAAATGGTGCTGATGCTAAGTATATATTAGCTATAGACCCACTAGATGGCTCTTCAAATATTGATGTGAACGCATCTATAGGCTCTATTTTTTCAATTTATAAACGACTTTCTCCTGATAAACCGGTTTCTAAAGAAGATATTTTACAAAAAGGAACTGCACAGGTAGCCGCAGGATACGTTATTTATGGTACAGCTACTATGCTGGTGTACACAACAGGAAATGGTGTTAATGGTTTTACTTTAGATGATTCAATACAAGAATTTTGTTTATCACACCCTGATATTAAAACACCAGAAACGGGAACAATTTTTTCTTTGAATGAAGGAAATTTGAATGAGTTTCCACAAGGTGTTATTGATTATATTGCATGGTGTAAAGAAAGTAATAAAGAAGAGCAGCGCCCATATAGCGCACGTTATATTGGGTCGTTAATAGCCGATTTTCACAGAAATTTACTTAAAGGCGGAATATACTTATATCCAAGTACTGCAAAGGCGCCTAATGGTAAATTACGTTTATTGTACGAGTGTAACCCAATGGCTTTTTTAGTAGAGCAAGCTGGAGGTAAAGCCACCAATGGAAGTATAAGAATAATGGAAATAGAACCTACTGACCTTCATCAAAGATCGCCTATCATTATTGGAAGCAATAATATGGTGAATAAAGTAATTGAAATGTTGGGTTAACTATAAGTAACTTTATCCTTTGGTTTAGGTTGAAAATCTGCCATTAAAGATTTGAAATTTTTTACAGCATACCATACCAATGTTAGTAATAAGCCCAGAAAAAAACCAATTAACACGCCTATTGTTATATTTTTTTGCATTGGTTTTCCATTAAATTGTAAAGGGAAACGAATATCATCAATTACTTGAATCATAGGCGTTTCTTTAACTACACTCATTTTAGCAGATTCTAAGTTTAAAACTGCTTCACCATATAATTTAGAAACCAATTCAACATTCCTTTTGTTGCGCAGTTCAGGTACTTTTGTGATACTCATAATGCCTAAAATATTATTATCAATAGAGCTAGCAACAGCATTTTCTTTACCTGCTAGAACACCGCTTAATGAATCAGATCTTCTTTGCGCAAATTTTAAAACTGACATAGCCCGTTGTGTTCTTTTTTCTTTGTAATAATCAGACAGAGAAATTAAATGTGTTTCTAAGAATTTTTTGGTAAAATACTCATCAGGAGCTGTAAATGATAAATCAAAAAAGCCTGATTCTCTAATAACCGAAGTATATCTGCTTTTTATTTCCCATGCTAGAGAAGCTAAGTAGCTATCCTTGTTGTCATCATCACCAAGTTTATAGTTTTTATCAAAAAAATTATCTGGTTTTGTTCCCCAAAGTTTAGATCTTAAAATAATATAATGGTTTATTAATAAGTCTTTCTTTTTATTCAATTCTATTTCATAAAATAGGGTATTTTCTATTAATTTTCTTGAGTCTAAGAGCTCTTTTAAGATTGCTTTATTGCTACCTACTTGCTGATTTACCAAACCTAGCTGCGAAGCTAAATTGAAAGCACCAGGTTGGCTTTGCATATCTTCATCTGCTAGCATAAAAGATATACGTGCAGTATAACTTTCTTCTACTTTGTTAGCATTTATATAAAAAATATAGACAAATAAACCAATAACTGCAGCTAGCACATAAATGTGGGTTAGTGTGAACTTTAAAAACACTTTAAGGTGTTTAAAAATTAATTGCTGTTGTGTTAATGGATGTGAATTCATCATATATTTATTTAAGTAAACTTTTTACAGTAGCAGCAAGCATAGATATCATAAAGAAACGTAATAAATTTTTATCGAGACCTTCTCCAAGTGGCTTTCTTTTTAAAATAGATTTGTGGGGCACTTCTACAATAGCTCCAGGTTTTAGTTTAGGATATTTTATAAATAAAATATAGTTTAGGGGTTTTTTTCTACTTCCGTCAGCATAAGTTATTACAGTTTTTCTTCTAACAGCACCATCATCAAATCCGCCAGCAAATTGTTTAATATAAAATTTAGCTCTACGCCCAGGTTTAAAGTAAGTACTTATACTTACTACTCCTTTTGCTATACGTACAGAGCCTTTTACAGTTACAATATCTGTAATTCTTGGAATAGTAATACTATCATTATTAGTTAAAATATAATTGTAATGAGAGTTTTTTCTCTTTAAAGCTTTGTGTAATTTTATGATTACTCTTGAAGAAATACTATCTTGAATTTCTCTGTTAAAGATTGCGCCATGCGCAAAGGCGGTTGGCCTCAGTCCACCAGCTCTTTTTATAACATCAGATAAACGTTCATTTTCTTTTATTAAAACATATCTACCTGGATACATTACTTCGCCAGATAATTCAACAAATCTTGATGGGCGCGCATTGGGATTGCGTCTAACAAAAATTAAATCGCCAGGAAAAATAATAAATTTTTCTGCATTGGCATCTAAGTCAAAATTTTTCAAAACACCAATTGTAAATAACTTAGGAACAATAGGGGTATTGATAATATTTTCTTTATCAGGTTCTATTAATCTAACTATTTCTAATATAGCATTTTCGGCATTCAAAGTAAAACCACCACATTCTAAAAGCAATTGCTTTAAGTTAGTGGATTGTACGTATGGTTTTGCGCCAGGCTTTCTAACTTCACCCATTATATTTATTGTAAATCTTTCAATAAACGTTTTTTGATCAAATACTGTTAATACGTCACGTGCCTGTGGTTCAAAATTATCAGGTCCATTGGGATTGTCAATGGCTTTTTGAATATTAATTAAAGATTGGGTAGCGATACCATTTATATCAGTTCTTACTAAAATGGCTCTTTCTTTAATGGCTGTTTCAGTAAATCCTCTGCTTAAATTTAAATAATCTAATAGCTTTAAACCTTTTGTTAAGTCAAAAGCTTTACCTTCTCTAACACCGCCAACAATAGAAAAAGTTTGATCTGATAAAAGAGTAATTTTACTAAATATCATGATTGAATCTCTATATTTTAAAGCAATATCATGTAAAGGATTTTTAGCTAAAGCTTCGCCTAAAAGAAATGGTATAGTTGTCTTTGTTAAATCATCATTGGTTCTTATAATGTAAGCCCATTCTAAAGAGGTATTAATGACTATTCCATTGGCTCTTGCTATTAAAGTAGATACAGTTTCGCCCTTGTTTATGGTATATTCTCCAGGAATGTTTACATCGCCTAGCATTTTTACTAATGTTTTATTATTATCAGCAATAGCATCAACAGTAAATACATCGCCATTTAAAACTTTAAAAGATTCTTTCATCTTACCTAATGAATCATAATTAAAACTAAAGGAGATATGTTGATTATCGAAAATCCTCTTTAAGTATATATTTTTGGTATAAGCGTCTACTGTAAATCCTGAAGCAAAATTTAACACTTCATTAAGGGTTTCATTATGCTTTATTTCGTATGTGTTAGCCCGTTTTACCTGACCAGTTAATGTCACTAATTTTTTAATGGTAGGAATAATAATATAATCATTGTTTTGAAGATATATTTCTCTTGAAGTTTTAGGGTTAAGCATGTATTCATAAACGTCAAAACTGTCTATTAAAACACCTTCTCTTTTTATGTAAATACTTCTTACAGAGCCTATATCAGTAGGTCCTCCTACACTAGAAAGTATATTGAAAACAGAATTAGATGCTAAAACATTAAATGTACCAGGATTAAATACTTCTCCAATAATGTTTACATTAATTTTACGAACACCTACTACAGTCAATTGAAAATTAGCACTTGAGCTTGAGAAACTTCTAAATTTGCTTCTAATAATTTCTCGTGCTTGGTTTACAGTTTTACCCTTTACATCTACTTTTACTAAATTTCCATAGGCTACATATCCTTGATTGTCTACAATTGCATCTTGATTATAAGACGATAATCCCCAGATGGAAACATTTAACTTATCACCAACCCCAATAACATAATTTTCATCTGCTATTACATCGGTAGCTTTGGTATAAAATTTAATATTTGTACCTCTAAAAAAATGATGTCCCCAGGTAGCAGAAGTAGAAGCAGGTTGATTTTCTAAACGTGTAAGCTCCAATTCTTTTTGCAATAAAATTTGTTCTTTTTGTAAAATTAAATTTAAGTTTCTACCTTTTATCAATATATTTTGGCTATCTACTCCTGTTTTGTATTTTTTAGCTCTAAGCTCTTCCAACTCATCCTCCATTTGCAAGCGTTTTTTCTCCAATTCTTGTTTTATAACGTCTGGCGATTTTGGCATGTTTTGAGAAATACTTGGTGTATCAGTAACATTGATGCTTGCATTGCCTTGGTTTGTATTAGCACCAGTAATGGCAGGGAAAAGCATATTCAATATACCACCGCCTGTTGCTCCAGATGCAGGTAAAACAGGAGGTACAATTTGTGCATTGCTAGTAATTGCAAGTATTACCATGCCTAATACCGAAATAAAGTGTTTAGTTTTCATTATTTTTTTATTAATCCTAATAGATAATCACCATAGCCACTCTTAGTTAAAGGTTTAGCTATGTTTTCCAATTGTTGGTTATTTATATATTTCATTCGCCAAGCTACCTCTTCAATACTGCCTATTTTTAGGCCTTGTCTTTCTTCAATTACTTGAACAAATTGTCCTGCTTGCATTAAACTATTAAAAGTACCCGTATCTAACCAAGCAGTGCCTCTTTGTAGTATACCTACTTTAAGTTCTCCTCTTTTTAAATACTCTTTATTTACATCTGTAATTTCATATTCGTCTCGCGCGCTAGGTTTAAGATTTTTTGCAATTTTCACTACACTATTATCATAAAAATATAGCCCCGGAACAGCATAGTTAGATTTTGGAATGGCAGGTTTTTCTTCTATAGAAATAGCTTTATTTTCTTTGTCAAATTCCACCACACCGTATCTTTCGGGGTCGCTAACATGGTAAGCATAAATTACACCACCTTTAGGATCATTATTTTCTTGCAAAAGACTTTGTAATGAAGCTCCAAAGAAGATATTATCACCTAAAATTAGAGCCACTTTATCGGTTCCAATAAATTTTTCTCCAATCACAAATGCTTGGGCCAATCCATTCGGAATTTCTTGTACCGCATAGGTAAATTTACAACCTAAATTTTCACCATTACCTAATAGTTTTTCGAATTGCGGTAAATCATGAGGTGTAGAAATAATTAAGATTTCTTTAATCCCAGCCATCATTAAGGTTGATAATGGATAGTAAATCATAGGTTTATCGTATACCGGCATCATTTGTTTACTTACAGCCAATGTTAATGGATGTAATCGTGTACCGCTTCCGCCTGCTAATATTATGCCTTTCATTTTTCTTTTTAATTAACGTTTAGCATACATAGCTTGGTAATATTGTTGGTAATTGCCGGTAGTTACATTTTGCAACCATTCGCTATTTGCCATATACCAATCTACTGTTTTTTCTAATCCTTGTTCAAATGTGACAGAAGGCTCCCAACCTAATTCATTCATAAACTTGCTCGCATCTATAGCATATCTAAAATCATGTCCAGCTCTATCAGTTACATAGGTAATTAATTTTTCATTTTCACCACTCGCTCGACCAAGTTTAGCATCCATTAAAGCACATAAAAATTTAACGAGTTCTATATTTTTCCATTCGTTATTACCGCCAATATTGTAGGTATCGCCAATTTTTCCTTTGTGAAAAATATAATCAATAGCACGCGCATGGTCTTCTACAAATAACCAATCACGCACATTTTCTCCTTTGCCATATACTGGCAGAGGTTTATTATGTATAATATTATTAATCATAAGTGGTATAAGCTTTTCGGGAAAATGATGAGATCCATAATTATTGCTACAATTAGAAATCTTAATTGGCATTCCATACGTATGATGGTAGGCACGCACAAAATGATCGCTACTTGCTTTAGATGCTGAATAGGGGGAGTTTGGGCTGTATGCAGTTATTTCTAAAAATTTACCTTCATCTCCTAATTGTCCATAAACTTCATCGGTACTTACATGGTAAAAGACTTTATTATTATAATTATTATGCCAGATGGTTTTAGCAGCGTTTAATAAATTTACAGTGCCAACAACATTAGTGATTACAAACTCTAAAGGGTTAGAAATAGACCTATCAACATGACTTTCTGCAGCTAAATGTATTACCCCATCAAAAAGATATTTATGAAACAAATCTTGAATAAAATCTGCGTCTGTTATATCACCTTTTATAAAAGTATAATTGCTATTATTTTCTACATCTTTTAAATTTTCTAGATTACCTGCATAGGTCAATTTATCTAAATTAAAAATATTGTAGTTAGGGAATAGATTTACAAATCTTCTTACTACATGAGAGCCGATAAAACCAGCTCCACCGGTTATTAAAATATTTTTTATAGTCATTATTTTAAATCAGCTAAAAACATATCAAATATTAAAGTAGCATTGGGTGGAATAACTCCACCTGCACCGCCACTTCCATAGGCTAAGCTAGGAGGTAGAATAGCTCTAACCTTCATGCCTTTATTCATTAATAAAAGCATTTCTTTCCAACCTTGTATTACGCCTGCATTTTGAACAGGTAAATCAAAAGTTTGGTCTCTGTCAAAACTACTATCGAATTTTACACCGTTTAATAGAAAACCAGCATAATGCATGCTTGCCATAGTGCCAGACTTAGCAGGCTTTGTTATATCTCCTTTATCAATAATAATATATTTTAAACCACTAGCAGTAGTAATGGTATCTTTTCCTATTCCATCGTAGGGTGTGTATTGTATTTTTGGATATACTTTTACTAATTCAACATCAAAAATTAAAGTTGAATTAGGTGGAATATCACCCATATCTTGACTACCATATCCTAAAGATGCAGGTATTATTAAAGTAGCTGTTTCGCCCTCTTTAAGGTATAAAAAGCCTTCGTCCCAACCTTGAATAACTTGACCTGTTCCAACGTTAAAACTAAACGGTTGGTTGCGGTCTTTAGAGCTGTCAAATTTTTTACCATTCAAAAGCGTTCCAGTATAATGAGCATCTATTTTATCGCCAGAATTTGGTTTCAATCCAGCTGGATTTTTATTTGTGATGATATATTTTAATCCTGAAGGTGTTGTTATAGTATCATTTGTCATAGGTTTGATTACATTAGGGGCAGTTTCTGTTATTTTAGATTTTTTTGCTTTACAGCTACAAAATAATGCTATAGCTGATAAGCTGATGATGATGAAGTTTTTTTTCATATTTATTTATTTTCTACTTTTAAAATATTTATTTTATACACTAGGGTAGCAAATGGAGGAATCACGCCTTCGGCACCTTTGGCCCCAAAACCTAAATCGTAAGGAAGTATAAAAGTGGCTTTATCACCTTGATTCATTTTAATTAACATTTCATACATTCCAATAGGTTGGAATTGAGATTTAATAACTCTTGCTATTTGCGGATTTCCCATGGTATAAGAGTTATAAAATTCTGTACCATCTAATAAACTAGCTATAAAATGAAATTTAACCACACTGTTTTCAGTTACACGCTTAGCAGTATCTGCATAGGCTTTAGAATGAAATTGTGCTCTAATACCATTTGAAGAGTCTAACTGAACAACTAGTCCGTTCTTTTTTACATACACCAAAGTATTTGCAATTTCCTCGCTCCATTTGGCAATTTTTTCAGCATTAACTAAACTATCTTTTTGATACTCCGTTAATTTTCTATCCATTTTAATAATAAATTTTAAATTACTACCTTTTTTAATGAATGATGGCAATGCAGTTTCTAATCTAGATTTTAAAAAGAAAGAATCAGCACTTATTAAAAATTGTGCACTATCTCCTTCAGTCATCATACCTAGAGCGTCCATAATATCCCCTCCTTTATGTGTTGGTGCTACCAAAAGAATTCTATCGGGTGTTTGACCAAAATTACTAAAAATAATAGAATCTTCAGAATTTGTAATGCTGTAGTAGCATTGTAAAAATTCGCCAACATTAGGTAACACAAGTTTTTGGCTTCGTTTAAGAAATTTAAATTTTAAACCTTTGTCCGTTTTAGAATAGTTATTGCATGCTGCTAAAAGCAAGATAATGGTAAGTACTGATATAAATTTTTTATTACGCATTTAGTTCTTGTTTATATTCTTTTAAAAAGTCTTTAAATTGTAAAACAGTTTCTTCTAAAGTCTTAGGACTACTTCCACCAGCGGCATTAAAATGTCCGCCACCATTAAAATATTTTATAGCAAAAGCATTGGCCGCAAATTTACCTTTGCTTCTAAAACTCATTTTTACCATTTTGCTTCTATCAATTATTAATACGGCAAATTTAATACCTTCTATTCCTAATCCATAATTTACTAAACCCTCAGTATCACCTGTTTGTGTTTTAAATGTTTTAAGTTCATCGCTAGTAATGGTAATTAATACAGTATTATATTCCCTTAATACTTCCATTTTTTGGCTAATTGCATAACCAATAAATCTAACCCTCTCTTCAGTAAAACTATCAAATACTTGGTCGTGGATACTTACATGATCAATACCAAAATCCATTAAATTGGCCGCTATTCTGTGTGTATTACTAGAGCAATTACTATGACGGAAAGAGCCGGTATCAGTCATTATTCCAGTGTATAGGCAAGCAGCAGCGTCTTTGTCAAGATGATTAGTATTATCACTTTCTTTTATAAAACGGTAAACTAATTCGCAGGTACTACTCGCCTTATCATCCCAATAAGTAAGTTGTTCAAAACCTTGAGGATATTGATGGTGATCAATTAAGATTTTAATAGCTTTACAATTTCCTATAATTTCACCATATTCATTAATTCTATTAAGATGATTAAAATCTAAGCAAAAAACAAAGTCTGCCTCAGCAGTTATTTTTTTGGCTTTATCCTCATTACCTTCAAAAACCAATACATCGTTACTTCCTTTCATCCAATGCAGAAAAGTAGCAAAATCGGTAGGCGTAATGACAGTAGAAGAAATACCTATATTATTTAAGAATAATTGCAAACCAAGACTGCTACCCATCGCATCAGCATCTGGCTTATGATGGGTAGTAATAACCACTTTAGCTGATGGCGTATTTTTAATAATAGATAGTATTTCAGTAGCGGAATTATTTGCCATACAGTTTAAGCCCACAAAGATGCTTTAAATACCTGTTAAGTAGAAAAATATTTTCGCCCGAACTACCTGTTTTTTTCGATAAAAGATACACTTCGGATAGCGTTATGCACACTTTTATAACATTTTAGACAAAATTAGCTAAAAAAGAATTATAAATGTTTTTCTGCATGGTAACTGCTTCTAACCATAGGACCACTCTCAACAATTTTGAACCCTTTGATTTCGCCTATTTCTTTATATTTTAAGAATTGAGCAGGTTTTACATATTCTTTAATTTCTAAGTGCATTTTAGTAGGTTGTAAATATTGACCTAGGGTAATTACATCGCAACCATTTGTAATTAAATCGTCCATAGCTTTTAGCACTTCTTCTTCAGTTTCGCCAAGTCCTAGCATTATACCACTTTTAGTGCGACATCCATATTCTTTGGTTCGCTTTATTTGTTCTAAGCTTCTTTCGTATTTTGCCTGTGGTCTTACAATTTTGTATAAGCGTTCTACAGTCTCCATATTATGGCTTACCACTTCTGGTTTTTCAGCTAATACCATTTCTAATAAATCCCAATGTGCTTTAAAATCTGGAATTAAAGTTTCCATGGTTACACCAGGATTAATACGTTTTACTTCTTTAATAGTTGCAGCCCACACGCCTGCGCCTTTATCTTTAAGCTCATCTCTATTAACTGATGTAATAACTGCATGTTTTATGCGCATAGCTTTTATGGCTTGTGCTACTCTATTTGGCTCGTCTTGGTCGTATTCATTAGGCCTGCCGGTAGCTACAGCACAAAAGGAGCAACTGCGTGTACATATATTTCCTAAAATCATAAATGTAGCAGTACCTGCTCCCCAACACTCACCCATATTTGGGCATTTACCATCTTCACATATTGTATGTAATTTTTGTTCTCTGACTATTTTTTTTACCTCAGCATAATTAGTGCCGGTAGGTAGTTGAATTTTAAGCCAATCTGGTTTTTGGCGTTTTCTTTTAGATGTATTATTTATTAAAGTATCCAATCTTTTATTTATTTTTACCAAGTGCAAAGCTAATATAAAAACCTGAATACAAGGTTTTGTTTTCAATTTTATGAATAAGCGATGGTTTACTAGGCATCCAATCTAATGTAAAACCCACTTCAATGCTTTTGTATTCACTTCCATAATTACCCCAATTAAATTCGGCACCTGTTTTAAAACTTAGCCCACCCGTAAAATTTAAGGTATTAATACCTGTAAAATAGGAAGAATTGCCCACAATATTTGCAGTATTAATAATTTCAGGATTGTAACGTCTTGCTACAATAATAAAATTATTAGGATTGTTAGGATCTATTTCATTTACATCTAAAAAAATGGGTTTAATTATGCCTAAGTTAGGACCAGCAACTGCAAAAAAACCAATATTGATGCTATTTTTAGAATTTCTTTCTGCAAATAAATAATGCAAGCCACCCATTAAACGTAAATTGTAAAGTCTGTTAATTTTATTGTAGGTAAAAGGCTTAGGATTGCCAATTCTATTGTTTATTATTTGTTTTTCTTTTGGATTTTTTAAAGAAGTTAAATCAATATCTAATGCCTTACTTAAATTATTTTTAAAAGGAAAGGTTGTTCTAAAAAATAGTCCTGTCCCGTTGGTAGAGGCTTTAATTCCAAATTTAATACTTTCTTCCGGGATATAAAACCCCGTATTATTTTCTTGAGCCATAGTATTACCGGCATAAATAAAAATGCAAAAACAGATTTTTTTAATTAATTGAATTGTATGTTTGTATTTAATTAACAAAATTATAAAATGGCTACTTCAAATGTAATATATTTAGGCGAATTGCGCACACAAGCCACACATTTATCTTCAAATTCTAACATAGTTACCGATGCGCCAACAGATAATCAAGGAAAAGGTGAAGCATTTTCGCCAACAGATTTAATGGCAACTAGTTTGGCTAGCTGTATGCTTACAATACTAGGTATTTATTGTAAAAATAATAGTATTAATATGACTGATAGTAATGCAGAAATTACTAAAATAATGAGTGCAAAATTGCCAAGAAGAATAGTTGAAATAAAGTTAGCATTGCCATTTAATAATTTGAATGGTGAGTTTCATGATAAATTTGGCTATTTTGAAGATAAAGAAGGAAACTCATTAAGTTTTCAAGGATCAAATAATGAGAGTGTTAAT
>JABMMZ010000106.1 GCA_013205405.1 Bacteroidota bacterium
ATATAATGCTCATAATTACCATCCATTATCGGTAGTAATTGAAAGAGGTGAAAGAATTTATTTGTGGGACGTTGACAATAAACGATATTTTGATTGTTTATCTGCCTATAGTGCCGTTAATCAGGGGCATTGTCATCCTAGAATAATAAATGCCTTAATTTATCAATCAAAAAAACTTACTCTTACTTCACGAGCTTTTCACCATAATATTTTAGGGGAATATGCGGAATTTATTTGTAATTATTTTGATTATGATAAGGTATTACCTATGAACACAGGTGTTGAGGGAGGAGAAACTGCCATAAAACTTTGCAGAAAATGGGCATATGAAGTTAAAGGGATAGAAAAAAATAAGGCTAAAATAATTTTTGCGAAGGATAATTTTTGGGGAAGAACTATTTCTGCTGTTAGCAGTAGTAGTGATCCTAGGAGTTTTAATAATTTTGGTCCTTTTACTCCTGGATTTGAATTGGTTACTTTTAATGATTTAGTAGCTCTTGAGTTAGCATTTCAAGATAAAAACGTTGCTGGCTTCATGCTTGAGCCCATTCAGGGAGAAGCCGGAGTAATTGTTCCAGATGATGGTTATTTAATAGCTGTTTATAATTTATGTAAAAAATACAATATTTTAATGATTGCTGACGAAGTTCAAACTGGTATGGCACGAACTGGCAAAATGTTAGCTTGTGATTATGAAGAAGTGAAACCAGATATTTTAGTTTTAGGAAAAGCACTTAGTGGAGGTGTTTTACCAGTATCTGCTGTATTGTGCAACGATGAAATTATGATGACCTTAAAACCGGGGGAACATGGAAGTACTTATGGGGGTAACCCTTTAGCATGCGCAGTTGCCATGGAGGCTTTAAAAGTAATAAAAGATGAAAATATGGTTGACAATTCTTATAATATGGGTAAAATATTTAGAGAGGGTTTAAAAAATATTGATTCGACATTGATTGAGTTGGTTCGTGGTAAGGGCTTGTTGAATGCGGTGGTAATTAAGCCTTTTGGCAATGGAAAAACGGCTTACAATATTTGTTTAGAATTAAAGAAAAACGGATTACTTGCTAAGCAAACACACGACCATATTATTCGATTTGCGCCACCTTTAGTAATTAATGAATCTGAAGTAATGGATTGCGTTAGTATTATTTCTGAAACAATATTAAGTCAAGAATTGTAAAAGCTACCTTAAAAGCAAAACGCTACCAAAGGCATTACTCTTTTTAATTTTATCTCCAGCAGGCGTGGTATAAAAAAGTTTCCAAAAATAAAACCCTTGTTCGCAAGGAACATCTTTGTATCTTCCATTCCATCCTTCATTATCTTTTTCAGATTGAAAAATAAGTTCGCCCCATCTATTAAACACTTGAAAAAGCTTAACACTAATATTTCTTCCTCGTGGTGTAAATACAGCATTGTTTAAATCATTATCTGGTGAGAAAGCATTTGCCATGAAAAGATCGCAATATTCTGCTTGAACAGATACAAATATTGAATCTTCGGCTGTTCCACATGAATTGGATGCTTTAACAAAATACTTGCCCTGATTGTAAGCATAAATTATACTATCTGTACTACCTGAATTCCATGCATGAGAGCAATTAAAACATGTTGCTTTTAATATTACTGCAGCACCTTTGCATATTATTGTATCTTTTCCTAACTCTATTTTGGGAACACTTGAGAACAAAATATTTATGCTATCTATAGCAGAACATTTTCCATTTGTAACTTTTAAATTGTATTGTCCGGTTGTAAAAATGGAAATAGTAGGCGTTGTTTCCCCTGTATTCCACAAATATAATCCCACATCATTTGCTGAAAGGTCGACATTGGCTCCTGCGCAAATAGAAGAATCTTTACCCAATGCTGGTTTCGGATTAGCTTGAACTCTAAAGAATTTAATTGTAGTATCTTGACAGTATATATTTTTAACTATATGTGAAACCTTATAATTGCCTGGTATTTCTGGTATGATAGAATTTGGTATTGAAAATGGGTAATCTTTAAATATGCCAAATTTAGCAGCAGGATTTAAAACTACTGGGTTTTTAATTGAGCAATAAAAAGTATCAAGCCCTGTAAAGTTAGAATTTAAATTGGGTCCAACTTTTACAGTTACTGTATCTTTACCCTTACATCCAGTGGACGCAAAAGCTACATGCATTACTTTATAAGTGCCAGTATCACTATAAATATGTGAGACTGATTGCAAATTGCTTGAATCATTATCGCCAAAATACCATTTAAAAAAGGTTAACGTATTATCAGAATTTGAGAAATTGAATAAATTATTTTTTAAACATTGAAAAGTATCATTTATTGAAGCGCTTCCGACAGGACTTGGTAATACAAAAGCATCAAATCTTAGGGTATCTCTACATCCGCTTTTCTTGGGATCACTGCCAGGCGGGTTAGTGAAATTTAAAGTAATTTCTAATTCAACATTAAATTTACCATCCTTGGCATATGTTTTCTTCATTTTACTAAAAGATGAATCCTTAGTACCATCTCCAAAATTCCAACTATACGAAAATGAATAAGATAATCCATTGGGAGAGGCTAATGGCTGTGGAGAAACTAAAAAATAATTATTATCTAAACATTGTGTATCAGCAAAGGATTTATAATCTATAAATGCATTTTTTCTAGGATATACTCTGGCAAAATTAACAGCAGTGTTACTGCAGCCTAATGATGGCGTGGCAATGAGTCTAACTTGAATTTTACCAACTTTATTGGTATATGAGTGATTAACTAAGGGATTTGTTGTAGATGTATTTCCATCGCCAAAATCCCAAGAGTAGGAGACACTAGGTATATCTGAAACTGAATTATTTGTAAACTGAAAACCATTTTTCTTTTCACAACTATCATTAAATTTAATATCGAAAGCCATTTTTAAACAATATGTTTTAATAGAAATGCTTGCAGGCGAATTCAATAAATATAAAGTATTACTAAAATTATTATCATGTTCATAGATGTCGAAAAAATAGGTTGTACATGGCTTAAGGCTATCTACTACTACAAAATTGGAACCTGTAGAATTATAGACAATATAATTGCCTGAGCCAAACTGGGTTCCTCCTGCAAATTTTTTATTGGCTCCATAAGATGTTAAATCTATTGGTGAATATGAAGGTACTGCACCTTCTCTAGCTACAATTATTCTAGCACTTCCATTACCATTTGTCCAATTTAATTGTACAGAATTGCATCTTAAACTAGCGAATGTTAAATTACTTGCTTGAACAGTTGGCCTTGCACAATAAATATTGCTAATTGAAAAATATAGAAAAAATAGTACTAGTGCATTTTTCATTACAGTACAAAATTAACGAAAAAAATATTAATTTTTTAATTTTTAATTTACTTCAATGTTTTCGAAAGGTATCAGTTTCTCTCCTTTGTATTTCATAAGTACTTGCGCTGTAGTAATAATATCCTTTTTACAGTATGTCGCAATTCTTTCTAAATCATTTTGTTGCCAATAGGTATGGCCGACCAAACTCCCATCTATATCGTCTTTAGGAGAAGGTATTCCAAAACATTTGGCTAAAACATTTAAAGATGTGTAGTTTTTGTAATCTCCAAATTTCCATAATTCCATGGTATCTATATGGTTAATTTCCCATGGTTTTTTTCCTGAAATATCTAAAATTGAAGGTATTTCTATCCCATTTATAAGCATTCTTCTGCAGATGTAAGGAAAATCAAATTCTTTGCCATTATGAGCGGCTAATAAATGATTGGAGGTATTAAATTTCGAATTTAATAAATCGGCAAACTCTTGCAGTACTTCCTTTTCATTGTGCCCACTTATTGCTTTAATCTTTAAATTAGTTTCGTCATTTTCGGCATAAAAGATGCCTAAACCAATACAAATAATTTTTCCAAATTCAGCATAAATAGCCGCTCTATCGTATATTTGAGCAGGCGTAGTTTCTTGATTGTTTAATAAATTTGTTTTTTTTGTCCATAATTCTTGCCACTCTTCGTCAAGCTCATTGAAATTTGCATATTGCGAAACTGTTTCAATATCAATAACTAAAATATTTTTTAATTGAGTGTTTTTTAACATAGTTTTTCAGTTTAATAAATTACCAACTTCCACCAGCACCGCCACCATTGAAACCACCACCACCACCAAAGCCGCCCCATGATGAACCACCTCCAATACTGCCGCCTCCTCCACCTATCAAACCGCCACCTGTTATTGGAAACCAATAAGTACCAACACGGTTCATTCCTCCGGTTAATCCCCCGCCTCGTTTAGATATTAATAATAATACTATGATTATAACTATAAAAATAACTAGCATGGGGAATTGTGAAGGTTTTCCTTTTGGATTAGCCATAAATTCGCCAGATAATGCTGAAATAATAGCATCTAAACCGCTTGATATACCTTGTGCATATTGATTTGTTTTAAAATAGGGACGAATATCATTTCTTATAATTTCACCCAATTCACCATCGGTAAGAGCACCTTGGGTTCTATCAGCATTTACAACATAAATTTTTCTATCTACCATAGAAATATAAAGTACTAAGCCATTTCTTTTATCTTTTTGACCTACACCCCAACCTCTTGCAAAGTCCATAGCTCTATCAAACTCGCTTCTGCCTTCTAAAGAATTTTCGATAACAACTGCAATTTGAGTAGAAGTGCTGTCTTCATATTTCAGCAACTTCTGCTCTAACTCACTTATTTCATTAGCTTGTAATACATTTGCAAAATCATTGATATGGCCAATATAGTTGGGAACTTCTTTTCGCTGTTGCGCAAAAAGTGTAACACTAAATAGGAAACTAAATACTAAAGTGCTAATTTTATTCGCCATAGAAAATTGTATCATTCAGTTCGTTTTTATCATTAGAAAGTAAAGGAAAAAATGCTTTTAATTGCTCACCTGAGAGTTGCAACCCTTGCGCTATTCCTTCGACTATATTGCCTTCAATAAATTTTTCCGTCATTGCATTCTTTACAGAATCCCAAAAATTTTCAGGAACTTTAGCATGAATACCTTCGTCTCCTATAATGCAAAACTCTTTTGTTTGATAAGCTATAAAAATAAGTACCCCATTGCGTTGGGCCGTTTTGTGCATCTTAAGTTTTTTAAAATAATGCAATCCATCGTCTAAAATTGTTGTTTTAACTTTAGGCGATAAATGCACGCGTAGCTCACCCGAAGTGTTTTTTTCGGCTGCTCTGATAGCATGAACTATTTTTTGTTCTTCTTCTTTATTGAAAAACTTTTTCTTAAAAAACATGTGTTATTAAAATTTAACTTCAGGTGCATCTTGTGCACTGTCTTTGGCTTTAAACAAATCTTTGTTTGCAAAACCTAAAATTTTGGCTACTAAAATACCAGGAAAACTGCGTACTGCAATATTGTATGCTCCAACAGCTGCATTATAATCTGAACGCACGGTTGCTACTCTGTTTTCAGTACCAGAAATTTCATCTTGAAACTTTAAAAATGCATCTGTTGAGCGAATAGTAGGATATGCCTCAACGGTAACTTTAATACTCAAAGCTGCATTTTGTGCTTTTTGTAAAGCCGCATCTAATTCTGCCGGAGTAGTGGCTTTAGCCATATCTGCTTTAGACGCATCAATACCTGCTCGGGCATTAGTTAAAGCTGTTAATATATCTTTTTCGTTGGCGGCAGCACCTTTTACGGTTTCCATCGCATTTTTCAACACATCGGCTCTACGTTGGTATTGCACTTGTACATCGCCCCAAGCTGTTGCTACTGCAACGTCCTTTTTTACTAAACCATTGTAACTGCTCCAAACCCATAGCAAAAGAATACCTACAATTACTAAAACAATGATTGTTCCTTTTTTCATTTTTATATAAATTTTAGTTCAAATATAGTAGAAAATTTAGAAATCAAAATATTTTTTATTTCAACTATATCAATTGAACGATTAATTTCTTTTTGAACACTGGTTACTTCTTTATCTTTTATACCACAAGGAATGATATGATTAAATAATTTTAAATCCGTATTAACATTCAAAGCTAAGCCATGCATTGTAATATATCGACTGCATTTTATACCGATAGCTGCTATTTTTCTTTCATTGATGGTTCCTTTTTCAATCCAAATACCAATCCTACCATCTATTCTTTCGCTTACAATATTATATTCCAATAAAGTAGAAATAATGCATTCTTCTATTTTATATACAAATTCTTTAACACCCAATTTTAAACTATCTATATCAAAAATTGGATACACTACTAATTGCCCTGGACCATGATAGGTGATATCACCACCTCTTTCTATGTTATAAACTGAAATTTTTTTTTCTACTAACTCGGCTTTATTCAATAATAAATTGTGAGTTTCTGCACTTTTACCGAGCGTATATACATTGGGGTGTTCACATACTAGCAGATGGTGAGGTGCATCTACACTTTCTACTTTATTTAATTTATCCTGAATTTTTGTATTGAATAGTTGCTTTTGTAAATCCCATGCTACTTTATAGTCTACTAGACCTAAATCCATTAATTTGCAATTATTCATTGGTACAAAATTAGGGGTATTTTTCTTGACTTGCACAAAAGCGGATTAGTAAGCCAACTACTCTGCTATTTGCCTCACCTCCGCCATAACGGAGCAGGCTGCAACCCCTCTCCACAGGAGAGGGACTAATACCAACAAAAAAGTTTTAATGCTTGTTGTAAAATATAAAAATGATATTTGCCAAATGGCTGCACATAACGATAAGGGTAAGCAGGGTGAGGAATTGGCTTTAGAAACTATATTGGCTAAAGGGTATTCTGTGCTGCATACCAACTGGCGTTTTCAAAAAACGGAGGTTGATATTATTGCTAAAATTGGTAATACTTTGGTATTTCTAGAGGTAAAAACAAGAAGCTCTGACTATTTTGGATTGCCTGAAAGTTTTGTTACGGAAGCTAAAAAACGGAGTTTTGGTAGAGCTTCTGAAGCATACTGTCAACTAAACCAACTTAATGATGCGGATATTCGCTATGATATTATGGCTGTTATTATCAATAAAAAAACACAAGTGGTGCAGCATTTTGAAGATGCCTTTTTTCCTGAGTTTTTGTAACGCCACTTTTATTTTATCTCAATTTCATCAATAAAAATAAAGGCATTGCCTCCTGTACCTTGATGCCATGAAGGAAGTATGCCATAGTTAGTGGCTACTATTTTTATATATCTGGCACTAAGACTAAGCATAATTTCTCTTTTTTGGTTGGATGGCAAAATTTTTATATTCCTATTAAAATTGGCACATACAAACTTTTGTGTTTGCACCTTATAATCATTTGCAGCAATAATATTGTTTGATGTTTTAAGCAATGTATAATTAATACTATCATTAGAAATATAAAACTCAACAGCATTAGGCATTATAATCCAACTGCGTGTATCTTGTAAAAAATTAGCTGATATTTCACTAAATTGTTTTACTTCTTTCATATCTATTACAGCTTCAAAATCTTGATTTTGATAACCTTGCCACCTTCCTTTTCGCCAGTCTGTATCGCCCATTAACCCATCAATTATCCCCTCATAGCCATCGGCAGTATATTGTTTGTTGTAAGTGCTATTTATTTTGATGGAGTAATTGTTTGGTTTTTTGTGTAAATAAGCTGTAGAGGTATCGGAAACAATATAAGTATTTGATAATATATTTTCAAACCCTTCAAATGCAGTAATCTTAGTATTTTTAGATATATTAATTGGCTTTGTATATTCTAAAATTGTATCTCCATTTAATTGATACTTAATTTTTGATAATGTATCATCATAGTTTTTATGGTTCGATAATAATACAATAAAAATAGAATCTTTAAATATATTGAAATTTGATACTATTATAGGAGATGATACATAAGTTATTAAATCATAAACAGTAAATTGTTTAGAAAACCTAATTCTACTGCTTAATTTTCCTTTACCAAAAATTCTAAAATTTTGCTGATTTGTGAAGCTAAATACTTTGGATTTAATGTCTAAACTCTTATCTACATTATTACTTAAAGACTCTATTTTATAAATTTTAGAAATGGTATCGTTAAAATTTATATCTATACTATCAAAAATCATTTTGCCAAAATAATAATCATTAGTTGATGGATTCACAGGATAAAAACCCATAGCACTGAATATGTACCAAGCGCTCATTTGTCCGCAATCTTCGTTACCGCATAAGCCTTCAGGGGTGGGTTTGTAAAGCTCATTGCATATCTTTTTTACATATTTAGATGTAGAATCAATATTGTTAAATAAATAGGGAATGTGATGGCTGGGCTCGTTGCCATGCGCATACTGCCCTATTAGGCCTGTAATATCTGCTTGTTCTCTCCCTGTGGTTTTACTATCGGTATTAAATAGTTGTGATGTTTTACTTTCATTAGCGATTAAGTAATAATCTTGAGGCACAGCAAAACTATATTGCCAAGAATTGGCTTCTGTATAATGATTATTCACTTGAGTAGGGTCAAAAGGTTGCAGCCAACCTCCGTTTTTCCTTGGTGTCATAAAACCAGTTTTAGTATTGTAAACATTTTGCCAGCCATGGCTTAATTTTCCAAAATAATATTCATCATCAAAACTTTCTAACCGTTTTGCAATCTCCGCCACACAATAAAAATCATAGCTGTATTCTAAAGTTTTACTCACACTTTCGCTTTCATCTTCAATACTTAAAAACCCTTTTTCTCTAAATTTGTCTAATCCAAATCGATTGCTCATTGCCTCAGCTTTCACTGCTGGATAGAGGTCTTTTAATTCTTGTAAAGTAATCACTTCTTTATTATAGGCATCAAGTATCACACTTACACTGTGAAAGCCTATCATACAATTGGTTTCATTGCCCCACAATTCCCACATGGGCAGCCTTCCGCTTTGCTCGTATTGGGCTTTAAAAGTCATCATAAAATCGTAGCTGCGTTTTTTATCAATTATATTTAGTAAAGGATGTAAAGCTCTGTATGTATCCCACAGTGAAAATACGGTATAATAATTAAATCCTTCGGCTTTATGTATTTGCTTATCTCTTCCTCGGTATCTGCCATCTGCATCGTTCATTATATTGGGGTGTATCATGCAATGGTAAAGAGCTGTATAGAAATTTATTTTTTCGGTTTGGGTGCCACCATACGCTTTTATTCTGTTCAGTTCTGTGTTCCAAGCTTTGTTTGCATCTTGTTTTACTTTTTCGAAATTAAAATGTGGTAATTCAGCTTCCATATTGGCTTTTGCACCTGCTACATCAACGCTACTTAAGGCTGTTTTTATTATTATTTTATCGCCTGCTTTTACTTTATAACCTAAGTTTACTTTGGTTTCCCCTTTTTCATTTTTAGAAATAATAATTTGGTCAGCATCTTTATTCACTTCAAAATAATAATACAACAATTGGTCTTCTGCCCAAGCTTTCGACCTTCGCAATCCTGAAAAAGTATGTTTATTAATTTCATTTATTTTGCCCTCAAGTAATTCATCTCTGTGTTTTAAATTTAAAGTTATCCAAGCATAACCATTTTGCGAATAGGTATATTGTTGGAACCCTACTCTTGTAGTAGAAGTTAACTCTACTTTTATACCATTATCTAATTTTACACTGTAATACCCTGCTTTAGATACTTCATTTTGATGCGAAAACTTTTGAGATAAGTTTTCAATATTTTGTATTTGCTCTTGAAGTTTGCCAATTGTAAAAGTTGGCATAAACGCTATATCTCCATAATCGCTGCAACCAGTGCCGCTTAAATGGGTATGAGAAAATCCATAAATTATACTATCTGAATAATGATAACCGCTGCAACCATCCCAACTACCATCAATACGTGTATCGGGACTTAACTGCACCATAGCAAATGGCATGGTTGCTCCCGGAAATGTGTGCCCATGACCTCCAGTGCCTATCATAGGATTTACAAATTGGGTAAAATTATTTTGTGCTTGAAGTTGAGTAACTATCGTAACAAATAAAATAATAACATTTCTTTTCATTCTAATACAAAGATATATAAACAAAAATGCCCTGCAATTTTTTGTTGCAGGGCACTAATAAATTTAATTCAGTTATAGCTCCTTGCTTGGTTGGTCTTGAAGACCAACGAAAAGTAAATTCAAATAAATAAGCTTAAGTAAACCGACTACAGCATGCATGCGGAAGAGAAGTAGTAAACCAAAGCTTCACGTGGACTACAAAAGAAATATTCATCATTTATTAATTTTTTAATAGCATTAATGAGTGCTTCGCAGTTGCCTAACCCTTTATTAGAGGAATACGCGCAAAATAGACTATTTTTAGCTTGAATTAAGAAGCAAAAAAAAGGAAAAAATGTTTTTTTACAATACGCCCAATATCATATCGGGCACTATAGAAATTACCAATAGGGCAAGTGCACAAATAATTAATATAAACTTATGGGCAAATGATAAGGTAATATCATTTTCTGTTTCTGGTTTTTGGAAAACGGCAATTATTACTTTGAAATAATAATAAACGCCAACCAATGAAGTAAGAATGGCTATAACTACCAACCATAGATAACCATTGCTAACTAAGGTAGTAAACATAAAATACTTAGCCATAAAACCAGCCAATGGTGGAATACCTGCCATACTTAATAATGCCACTATGAGGCATCCTGCTAATATTGGGTTCTGTTTTAATAATCCTTTGAAGGCGTTGATGCTATCGTTGCCGCTGTTATAGGCTTTTACAATTTTGATAACTGTAAATACTATAATACTAGAAATACTATAAACCAAGGTATAATAAAGTAATAAATTGGCTGCATTTAAAGTAAAAATAGCAATGAGCATAAAGCCTGCATGAGAAATACTGGAGTAAGCCATCATTCTTTTCACATTGGCTTGCACGGCTGCTGTAATATTAGCCACTATTAATGTAATAGCGCACATTATACTTAATACCAAAGCATATTCAGAATGAACACTTCCAAAAGCTGAATAAAATAATCTAAAGAAAGCAGCAAAAGCAACTGTTTTTACAACAGTAGCCATATAGGCTGTAATATTTGTAGGTGCTCCTTCGTAAGCATCGGGTGCCCAAAAATGAAATGGCGCTGCCGATACTTTAAAGGCTATGGACATTAACATTAATAACATACCTGCAAAATACATTGGCGGAATGCTTGTACTTTTAGCTATAGTGCCAGAAATGATAGCTAAATCAAAACTACCAGTACTTCCATAAATTAATGCCATACCAAATAATAAAAATGCAGAAGCAAATGAACCTAATAAGAAATATTTGAAGGCTGCTTCATTGCTTTTAAGTTTTGTTTTATTGCTACCCACTAATACAAATAAAGGTATCGATAATATTTCTATACCTAAAAACAAGGTTATCATATTAGTAAATGACACCAATAAAAACGCACCTGTTAATGTAAATAAGACTAATGCAAAGTGATCTGAAAAATTATTGTCATCTGTAAAATACTCGTAAGCAGATATAAACCATAAAAAAGCTATAGCTGAAAATACAATATTAAATGCCAATGCAAAATTATCTAATTTAAGCATGCCATATACCATTTCATTGCTTCCCCAATCGGCTAAGCTAAAGCCTATATTGGTTGACAAACCAATTAAAACAATTGGCATAAAAAACTTACGCCCATTAATTAATCCTGCTAATAAGGCCAATACGCCCAAACCCGCTATTAATATTAATTCCTTCATTTAATGCCTTGTAATAATATGTTTACTGAGTTTTCGGTGATATCTAATAATGGTTTAGGATAAACGCCTATTCCAATAATAAGAATGACAATAATTACTAAGGTAATTATTTCTTGTTTGGTTAATTTAGGAAAGTGGAGGGTTAGGGAATTGGTATCGCCTAACATTATTAATTGAAATGCACGCAGCATATAAATAGCCCCTAAAATAATACTTAAACCAGCAAATGAAGCCGCTATACCATTGCTTTCAAATACACCTAATATTAATAAAAACTCTCCAACAAAGCCTGTGGTAAACGGCAATGCCACTGCGCTTAAAACAACTACTAAAAATAGAAATGAAAATTGAGAATTTACGCCTCTGATGCCACCTAGTTTAGCCATCTCGGAAGTATGGGCTCTATTAAAAATAATATCTGCAATAAAGAATAAACCTACTGTGTTAATTCCATGGCTAAACATCTCTATTAATCCGCCTTGGATACCTTGTGCATTCATTGCAAACAATCCAGCAGCTATTAAACTTATATGTGCTATAGAAGAATAGGCTATTAAAAATTTAAAATCTTTTTGAACAATGGCAATACAAGAGGCATAAATAATACTTATTACGGCCAAAACAATCACATAATTACCATATTGTTCTACCGCTTGAGGCACCATTGGCAATACCCAACGGATAATACCAAAAGTAGCCATTTTAGACATTATGCCACCTAACATCATTACACCCGGCATGGGTGCGTTCGTGTAGGTTTTAGGTTGCCAAGTATGAAAAGGAAACAGAGGCATTTTTACTGCAAAAGCTAAAACAAAGGCAGCTAATACCCAAGCTTGTTGATTTAACCCCATGGCTCTTGCAGATTGATATAAGACTTGAATATCGAAACTTTTAACTGGTGATTGCAAATAAATGTAAATTAATGCTAAAAGCATAAACAGACTTCCAAATAAAGTATAGATAAAAAATTTGAAAGTAATTTTTTGTCTGCCTTCTGCACCCCAAATTAAACAAATAAAATATATAGGAATAAGTGCAAGTTCCCAGAAGATATAAAACAAGAAACCATCCATGGAGGTAAATACGCCTATTAATGCACTTTGCATTAATAACATTAAACCAAACAATACATGAGAATTTGAATATTCTTTATTGAACGAACTATATACAATTATAGGGGTTAACAATGCTGTAAGAAGCACTAGAAGCATACTGATACCATCAATTGTAATACTAAAATATATGCCTAAACTTTGTATCCAATTACACTTAAATGTTAGGGCCTGAACATTTCCTTGTTTAAGATTTACTAAAACTAAAACAGCAAAAGCCAATTCAATAAGCGTGCCTATTAAAGCAATGGTTTTAGCCAATTTTTTACCACTTACAAATAAAATAAATGCAGTAAGGAGTGGAATTAATATGAGTATTAATGTTAGCATAAAATTAGTTGACTAAAAAAATTGAAAATATTAAAATTAGGGCGCTTACAATGGCAAATATATAAAAACCAATATTACCACTTTGTAGCAGGCGAAGATTTTGACCAGCCACTATAGTTATTTTACCAAAACCATTCACTATACCATCTACCAATTGATTATCAATGACTTTATTTAAAAATTCCGAAATGGCAACAAAAGGTTTACTTAAAAATTTATCGTACACTTCGTCTACATAAAATTTGTGATATACCAAATTTTTAAGTGGTGATAATTTTGCATTTTCTGCAACAGGTAATGTTTCTTTGGTAATAAAAACATTTTTGGCTATTAATACTACAATAATAATAAGAACTGTAGTAACCAACATTAATCCTATTTCAGTATTGAGAGAGATATGATTCAACGATTCTCCAATTATTGGACTTAAAAAATGATCGAACCAATTGTGAATATGCATAGCCTCGCCCAATGCATGAGGGAAACCAATAAATCCAGCTACAACTGCTAATATTGCTAATATCACCAAAGGAATAGTCATACTTTTAGGCGATTCGTGTAAGTGATGTTCTTGCTCGTGGGTACCTCTAAATTTTCCAAAAAAGGTTAAAAACAATAGTCGGAACATATAAAAAACTGTCATTAGAGAAGCTATCATGCCAAGAATAAAAAGAACTTTATTTTGAGCAAATACTTCTGCTAATATTTGATCCTTACTAAAGAAACCAGCTAAAGGTGGAATACCTGAAATAGCGATAGTGCCTATCAAAAAAGTAATGTATGTAGTAGGCATGTGTTTTTTTAAGCCTCCCATTTTTCTAATATCTTGCTCGCCACCCATTCCATGTATTACACTTCCTGAGCCTAAAAACAATAGGGCTTTAAAGAAAGCATGCGTTACAACATGGAACACTGCGGCAGTATAAGCCCCAACACCTAAAGCCAAAAACATTAAACCTAATTGACTAACTGTAGAGTAGGCTAATACCTTTTTAATATCATTCTGAAACAAACCAATACTTGCCCCTAACAATGCTGTAGCTATTCCAATGTAAGCTATAAACATCATGGTATCTGGCGCCATAGAAAATAAAACATTGGTTCGTGCTATCATATAAATACCTGCTGTTACCATAGTAGCAGCATGTATTAATGCCGATACAGGCGTAGGACCAACCATGGCATCTGGCAACCAAGTAAATAGTGGTATTTGAGCGCTTTTGCCCATTGCGCCTATAAAAAGGCAAATAGTAATAAGGGTAATTGGTGAATCTATTGAAATATTACCAGCAGTTAAAAATGTGGTATAATTTAAGGAATTATAGTTTATAAAAATTAAACAAATGGCAATAAGAAATCCTAAATCACCAATTCGGTTCATAACAAATGCTTTTTTAGCGGCATCATTGTTTTTATTTTCTTTATACCAAAATCCAATAAGCATAAATGAGCAAAAACCAACACCTTCCCAACCAATAAAGGTAACTAACAAGTTATTGCCCATTACTAACAATAGCATAAAGAAAATGAATAAATTTAGGTAAGCAAAGAACCTTCTAAAACCGTCATCATGTATCATATAGCCAACTGAGAACACATGAATTAAAAATCCTATCCCAGTAATTACTAGCAGAAAAACGGATGACAATGGATCTATTAAAAAAGTAAGTGATGCATTAAAACTGCCTGCTTGTATCCAATCGAATACTTTTATTTCGTAAGCCGAATGGTGATTTACCAAATTAAAAAACACCATTAAAGTACCAATAAAGCTAAATAAAACAGAGACACAAGCAATGTAGGCCACAGTATTTTTACTCAGTTTTCTATTTATTAATGCTGCTATTATAAAACCAAGTAATGGAAATAGAGGAATTAGTTTTGTTATTAGTTCCATTTTTTATCCTTTTAATTGGTTTAAAACTTCGGTATCTGAAGTTTTGGCATTTCTATAAATCATCATTAAAATAGCTAAGCCAACGGCTACTTCAGCTGCAGCAACTGCCATTATAAAAACTACAAATACTTGTCCATTGGTATCTCCAAAATACCTTGAAAAAGCCACCATTAGCAGATTGACTGCATTCAACATAAGTTCAATACACATGAACATTATAATAGCATTTCTTCTAATCATAACACCTAATACACCAATACAAAATAGCACTGTGCTAAGTATGATATAATAATTTAATGAAACTCCGTTTATACTTGCTTCCATTTTTTAATGTAATTCTTTTTTAGATAAATAAACTGCCCCTACCATAGCTGATAATAATAAGATAGACGACACCTCGAATGGCAATAAAAACTCGCCAAATAATTTATCGCCAATTAATTCTACTGTTCCAATATTATTGTTAACGATACCTGCAGGCACCATAGCTTCTGCGCCTTTTAAGCTCCCTATGATAGTTAGCATTAACAAACCTGCAGCAACTACTGCTACCAATTTTACATATTGCTTTTTGTGGGGTTCTGTTTCTTTGTTTAAATTAAGCATCATGATAACGTATAAAAACAATACCATAATAGCACCTGCATAAACTATAATATGCACGGCTGCTAAAAATTGCGCATTTAATAAAAAGTAATGCCCTGCAATAGCAAAGAAGGTAATAATTAAGTTTAAAACACTGTAAATAGGATTTTTAGCAAATACTACAATCAATGCACTGAGCACTGCTACGAAGGAAAGAAACCAAAATATGTATTGAGATATACTCATTTTATTTTTGTGCGAATTACGTCTTTTTTATGGCTTGTTGTTTAAAATAATTTTTACTTTTTTGCGTAAATTTAATGCCTAGATTTTTTAACTATTACTTTATCCAAAAACGTTAAATTATGTTTGTGTTTTTTATCTTTTTTAAATTCTAAAACCTCAGGTGTTTGACGTTTGGTTACGTCTAGTCTTTCATTGACAGGTTCTACTAAAATATCTTTTCCAAAAATAAATTCGTGTCTTTCGAAAGTACTTGGTACTATTCTGTCTGTTAAAAATATGGCTTCTTTAGGGCATGCCTCCTCACACAGACCACAAAAAATACAGCGCAACATATTTATCTCATATACAGATGCATATTTTTCTTCTCTGTATAAACTTACTTCATCTTTTGTGCGCTCGGCTGCTACCATAGTAATAGCCTCTGCTGGACAAGCCACAGCGCATAAGCCACAAGCCGTACATCTTTCTGCTCCTGACTCATCACGTTTCAAAACATGCTGACCTCTATAAACTGGCGCAATAGGTCTTTTTTGCTCAGGGTATCTGATAGTAGCTTTCTTTTTAAATATATGTTTGAAAGTAATAATCAAACCTTGAAAAATAGCAGGAAGGTAGGCTTTCTCCACCCATGTCATTTCTTTTTTTACTACTTGTTTACTTCTGTTCGTTAACATTCAAGTTATTTGTTATTGTGTTATTAATTTTTACCAATTTTATTATTGCCAACTTAATTTATACTTCCTGAAAAATACATTACAATTCCTGTTATAAAAATATTGATAAGCGCTAGTGGCAATAGTATTTTCCAACCTAAGGTCATTAATTGATCATACCGAAAGCGTGGAATTGTCCAACGCACCCACATAAAAAAGAAGATAAAAAATAGAACTTTTCCAAACATGGCTAATACTTGTAAAATACTCAATACATTATTTGAGAAACCTAGCCAATTTTGTAATTCTGTTTGAAATGGAAAATTATAGCCTCCAAAATAAAAGCAGGCTATTACAGCAGATGATACAAACATATTGATATACTCTGCAAATAAATAAAAACCTAATTTTAAAGATGAATATTCTGTATGATAACCGCCTATTAACTCTGTTTCGCACTCTGGCATATCAAAAGGCGCCCGGTTAGTTTCTGCAAAAGCACATATTAAAAATATAAGAAATCCTACTGGCTGATAAACAATATTGGCAAATCCTGCATCTTGTTGCATTACTATATCTTTTAAACTTAATGTTCCAGTTGTCATTACTAAAGCAATAATGGCTAAGCCCATGGCTATTTCATAACTAATCATTTGTGAAGATGCTCTGATAGCGCCTATTAATGAAAACTTATTATTAGATGCCCAACCACCAATCATAATACCATAAACACCCATGGACACAACTCCAAATAGATACAAAATACCAATATTTAAATCTGTAATTTGCAAATCGAAAGTGGTTTCACCTATGGTAATTGAGCCTCCCCAAGGAATAACCACACCTGTCATAAAAGAAGTTAACAAAGCAATACATGGGCCAATGATAAACAACCACTTGTTAGACAAAGAAGGAATTAGCTCTTCTTTCATAAACATTTTTACACCATCTGCCAAAGGCTGAAGCAATCCAAAAGGACCGGCTCTATTTGGGCCAATTCTGTCTTGCATTATGGCGGATACTTTTCTCTCTGCAAAGGTTGCGTACAATGCTACTAGTAACGTGATTACAAATATGATGACTACGAGAATTGCTTTTATTAATAAAGGTTGCATTAAATTTTATTTAGAGTTTTAAAACCTATTGGTTTACGTTCTTGTTTTTCGGTATTAGGGGCTAATAGTTTTTTAAGGTAAAAAAATATTTCTTGAATACGTTTATCGTGGTCAATCAATTTATTTTCCATTTTTTCTAGTTTCAATAAAATATCTTTATTGGTCATTAGCATTTCTCTCATTTTGGTGAAAATTCTTATAATTTGAATATTTACTTGAATAGCTGTTTCACTGCGCAAAACACTTGAAAGCATTAACACACCGTGTTCTGTAAAAGCATATGGTTTTCTTCTTATTGACATAAAATCAGATTTGGACATCACAAATTGTGATTTCCAATTTTCAAATTCATCTTCATTTAATTGAAACATAAAATCTTCAGGAAAACGTTCTTTATTTCTACTTACTGCTTGGTTTAATACACGTGTTTCTATAACATACATTTCAGCTAAATCTCTATCGAGCATAACTTTTTGCCCACGAATAAGTAAAATTTTATTCATTAGCATTTCGTCAGCCTTTTTGATATTTAATTTAGCAGTCAATTATTTTTATTTATTATTAGGGTCTAAAGCACCTTCTCCAAGTTCTACTTTTATACCATGTGGTTTTGCTCCCATCATGCGCAAGGTATCTGCTTTTATCATTTTTAAACCTTCGTAATGATTAGCCGAAATTACAGAATGTCTATCCACTTTAGTTGGGCCATCAATTGTCCAATCTTTGGCTTCCTTTTTGTCAAATCTGCATTCATTGCATATCCAATCGGCATTACCCGCTTCGTTCTTTTCTACTTCTCCCCATTCATCTTTTCTTGCTGTTACTCTTAGTACTTCCTCGCCTTGATACCACAAACGCACTTTGCCACTGCATTTTTTACAATCTCTGTGTGCATCTAAAGGTTTGGTATACCATACACGACTTTTGAATCTAAAAGTTTTATCAGTGAGAGCACCTACAGGACATACATCTATTACATTTCCTGAAAAATCATTGTCAATAGCCTGTTCAATATAAGTAGATATTTCGGCTGCTTCACCTCTATTTATTACGCCATGGCAGCGGCCATCCGTTATTTGATCGGCTACTTTTACACAACGGTAGCAGAGTATGCAACGGTTCATGTGTAATTTTATTTTATCGCCAATATCTATTGGATCAAATTCTCTTCTTGGAAACTCATATCGAGTTTCACTTTTTCCATTTTCATAGCTTAAATCTTGTAAATGACACTCCCCTGCTTGGTCGCAAACAGGACAATCTAATGGATGATTTAACAATAAAAATTCTACAACTCCGGCTCTAGCTTCAAGATTTTCGGGCGATGTAATATTACGTACTACCATACCATCCATTACAGTAGTTCGGCAACTAGCAACAGGTTTAGGTATTGGGCGGGGGTCTTTAGCTGAACCTTGCTCTACTTTTACAATACAAGTGCGGCAATAGCCGCCACTGGTTTTAAGCGAACTGTAATAACACATTGTTGGTGGAACAATATCGCCACCAATCATTCGGGCTGCTTGCAATATGGAAGTACCCTCAGGCACTTCTATTTTTATATCATCAATAGTTACTATTGGCATATTTTCTTAGTTTTGAAGTCTATAATAATGTTTAATATCTTTAATACTGTCTGGCTTTGTTACGTATTCTTCAAATTCGCTTCTAAAATGACGAATAGCAGCAGCTACTGGCCAAGCAGCGGCTTCTCCGAGTGGACATATCGTTTTACCTTCTATTTTGCTTTGTATATCCCAGAGTAAATCTATATCTTGAAGGGTTCCATGTCCATCTAATATTTTACCAATTATTTTTTCCATCCATCCAGTACCTTCTCTACAAGGACTGCATTGTCCGCAACTTTCATGGTGATAAAAGCGTGCAAAGGTGTACAAGTTTTTTACAATACTGGTATCTTCATCCATTACAATAAAACCGCCTGAACCCATCATGGTGCCAGATATAAAACCACCTTCTCCTAAACTTTCATATGTCATTAAACGTGGCTCGCCATTGGCTGTTTTTAATATCAAATCTGCAGGTAGAATAGGCACAGATGAACCTCCAGCTACTACTGCTTTAAGCTTTCTGCCACCTTTAATACCACCACAGTATTCTTGAGAATAAATAAAATCTTCTACAGTAATACCCATTTCTATTTCGTAAACACCTGGATTATTAATATGCCCAGAAGCTGAAATTAATTTAGTACCTGCACTTTTTCCTAAACCTATTTTGGCATATTCATCGCCCGACAATTCTAAAATTGGCACTACAGCCATTATAGTTTCTACATTATTCACTACTGTTGGGCAACCATACAAACCCTCTATTGCAGGAAATGGTGGCTTAATTCTAGGGTTACCTCTCTTGCCTTCAAGACTTTCTAATAGAGCAGTTTCTTCGCCACATATATAAGCCCCCGCGCCTATTTGCACATGTAAATCTAAATTATAACCTGTTCCTAAAATATTCTGACCTAAAATACCTGCCTCATAAGCCTCGGCAACGGCTTGTTCTAAAATACGTGCTACATAAAAATATTCTCCACGAATATAAATATAAGAGGTATTGGCGCCTAAAGCAAAACTGGCTGCTATCATCCCTTCTATTAATAAATGTGGGTGACGCTCCATTAAATAACGATCTTTGAATGTACCCGGCTCACTTTCGTCTGCATTGCAAACTAAATAACGAGCTACTCCTTCTGGTTTTGCAAGAAAACTCCACTTTAACCCAGTAGGAAATCCTGCTCCGCCTCTTCCTCGTAATCCTGATTTTTTTACTTCTTCAACAACTGCATCAGGCGTCATTGTTTTTAATGTTTTTTCTAAAACAGAATATCCGCCATGCTCTCTATAAACAGAAAGTTTGTGGATATAAGGAATATGATCGTTTTTAAGTAATAATTTCTTTCCCATTTTTTTAGCAATATCTGCTTTGTTTATTTTCTGATTTAAAATCTTTTAATAAAGTATCTACTTTTTCAATGGTTAAATTCTCGTGATAATCTGCACCTACTTGCATCATGGGTGCTGTTCCGCAACTACCTAAACATTCTACCGCTTTAAGGGTAAACATACCATCTGAAGTAGTTTCACCTACTGAAATATGCAAAGTTTTTTCAATATGCTCTATAATATCCTCGGCACCACACAACCAACAGCTGCTTGTTCTGCAAACTTCTATTAAACATTTACCTACAGGCTTCAAATTAAACATGCTGTAAAATGAAGCTGTTTCGTACACTTCAATAGGAGCAATATTTAAAACACTGGCCACATAATCCATAGTTGGAGGGCTTAACCAGCCTCCAAATTCAGCTTGTGCAAGGTGTAAAATTGGTATTAAAGCAGATTTATGTTTCCCTTCTGGGTAACGTTTCATTAACTTATGTGCTAATGCCAATATTTCAGTTTTAAAAACTATTTGTTCTGTTGTCATTTGATTATGCGTCTAATTCTCCTGCTATTACGTTCATACTACTCATGGTTAAAATGGCATCACTTAGTAGGCCGCCTACTATCATTTCTGGATAGGCTTGGTAATATATAAAACAGGGTCTTCTAAAATGCAAGCGAAAAGGAGCGCGTCCGCCATCGCTTATTAAATAAAAACCAAGTTCGCCATTGCCTCCTTCTACAGCATGGTATACTTCGCCTTTTGGTATAGTATTTTCACCCATTACTATTTTAAAATGGTAAATTAAAGCTTCCATTTTACTGTAAACATCTTCTTTATTAGGCAAATAAAATTCGGGTACTTCTGCATGAAATGCCCCTTTTGGAATTTTATCTACTGCTTGTCGGATAATGCTAATACTCTCCCACATTTCTTGAATACGCACCATAAATCTATCATAGGTATCGCCATTCTGACCAATTGGAATGCTAAAATCAAAATCTTGGTAACTGCTGTAAGGATTGGCCACACGGATATCATAATCAACCCCTGCTGCTCTTAAATTTGGACCTGTAAAACCATAAGATAAAGCTTTTTCAGCCGTTATAGGACCGCAGTTAATGGTCCTATCCATAAATATACGGTTGCGTTCTATTAATTTTTGAAACTCGGTCAAAAACTCTGGAAATTCTTTTAAAAATATGGTCAATTTAGCCCAAGCAACATCTGTAAAATCTCTTTCCATTCCGCCTACTCTGCCAATATTGGTAGTTAAACGTGCCCCACATACCTCTTCAAATATTTCATATATTTTTTCTCTCATTTGGAAGAAATACAAAAAACCTGTTGTAGCACCTGTATCTTGACCGATAATAGTGGTACAAATAACGTGGTCGGCTATACGCGACAGTTCCATTATGATAACGCGTAAATAATCTGCTCGTTTAGGCACTTGGCAATTGATTAGTTTTTCTACTGTCATATGCCAACCCAAATTATTGATTGGTGATGAGCAATAGTTTAATCTATCGGTAAGCGGTGTTATTTGATTGTAAGGACGGTGCTCAGCTATTTTTTCGAATGCTCGGTGAATATAACCAATAGTAGGTTCGGCACTCATTACAATTTCACCATCCATTTTCAAAATATTTTGAAAAATACCATGTGTGGCAGGATGGGTAGGTCCAAGATTAAGCGTAGAATACTCCTTTGTTTCTATGCTTGTATTTAAAATATTGTTATGTTCTATCAATGGTTAATAGTTTTTTAGCGGCCAAACATCTTATCACTTTTATCATCTCTACTACCATCTTCTAAAGGATATTCCTTGCGCATAGGATGGTAATTCATTTCGTCCATATTTAATATTCTTCTTAAATCTGGATGACCCTCAAACTTGAATCCATAAAAATCAAATTCTTGTCTTTCCATCCAATTTGCCGAAGGCCAAAGCCCAATGGCTGTTGGTACTTTAATATCTTCATTTGGCATTGTTATTTTTATTCTAATGCGCCAATTTTGTTCCATATTATGCAATTGATACATTACAGCAAACTCAGCACCTTTATTTTCGGGTAAGTGAATACCGCAAAGCGTGGTTAAGAAGCTAAACTTCAATTCAGGCTCTGTTTTTAAAAATTCTAATACATTGATAATGATTGCCTTTTCTACCACAAAAACTGGAAAATCATACTGCAACTCTGAATTTAAAATACCTACTCCAAACTTAGCTTTTAAGAGTGTTTCAACTTTTAAAAGTAATTCAAAATGAGGATTTACAACTTGGCTCGTTTCGTTTGTTAAATTTTCCATATTATTCAATACCGTATTGCGCTAACATTTCTTTGTATTCTGGAGAATCGCGTCTGCGCAGTGATTCCGATTTAGTCAATTCTTGAATTTTAAGAATACCATCTAACACTTGTTCAGGGCGAGGTGGACAACCTGGAATATACACATCTACAGGTATAATTCTATCTATACCTTGCAGTACACTATAAGTATCAAATATACCACCGCTACTTGCACAGGCACCCATACTTAATACCCACTTTGGTTCCGCCATTTGCTCATAAACCTGACGCAAAATTGGACCCATTTTTTTAGAAATAGTGCCCATTACCATCAACATATCTGCTTGACGGGGAGAAAAACTAACACGTTCAGATCCAAATCTAGCCAAGTCATAATGTGAGGCCATGGTAGC
>JABMMZ010000107.1 GCA_013205405.1 Bacteroidota bacterium
AAACCTTTACGAGCACCATGCGTAGAAATGAAATATTCCAATACACTTAAACCGTCTTTAAAGTTTGCCAAAATTGGGTTTTCAATAATCTCACTTCCAGATGAACCAGATTTTCTTGGCTTAGCCATCAAACCTCTTAAACCTGCAAGCTGCTTAATTTGTTGCTTACTACCCCGTGCTCCACTATCTAGCATCATATAAACCGAGTTAAATCCTTGTTTATCGTTTGCTAATTCTGTAATTAATGTTTCGGTTACTTTAGTATCTACCCTACTCCAAATATCAATAATTTGATTGTAACGTTCGTTATTCGTAATAAGTCCCATGTTGTAGTTATCCCACACTTCACTTACTTCTCCCTGTGCATTGTCAATCAATAATTGCTTAACATCAGGAATAATTAAGTCGTTAATATTAAAGGATAATCCACCACGGAATGCCATACGGTATCCAAGGGTTTTAATATCATCCAAAAATTTAGCGGTAACTGGTACACTAGTCCATTTTAAAATATTCCCAATAATTTCTCTTAATGCTTTTTTAGTTAATAGTGCATTTACAAAACCTACTTCTTTTGGCACATGTTGGTTAAAGATTACTCTACCAACAGTTGTTTCAATAAGTTTAAAGGTTAAAGTACCATCAGCATTACGGAAATTTACTTTTACTCTAATATTTGCATGAAGATCTAATTGCTTTTCGTTGTGAGCAATGATAACTTCATCTGCACTATAATATGCTTTTCCTTCGCCTTTTACTTTTTCTGTTGGTGTAGATTTTTTGCCCTTAGTAATGTAATACAAACCTAATACCATGTCCTGAGATGGAAGGGTAATTGGCGTACCATTCTGTGGGTTCAAAATATTGTGACTAGAAAGCATTAATAACTGAGCTTCCAAAATTGCTGCACTACTTAAAGGTACATGCACCGCCATTTGGTCACCATCAAAATCGGCGTTAAAGGCAGTAGTTACTAATGGATGTAATTGAATTGCTTTTCCTTCAATTAATTTTGGCTGAAAGGCTTGAATAGATAATCTATGAAGGGTTGGGGCTCTGTTCAACATTACCGGATGACCTTTCAAAATATTCTCTAAAATATCCCAAATAATAGCTTCTTTTTTATCAACTAATTTTCGTGCACTCTTAACCGTTTTTACTATCCCTCTTTCAATTAGTTTACGAATAATAAATGGCTTAAATAATTCGGCAGCCATATCTTTTGGTAAACCACACTCATGCATTTTTAATTCTGGTCCTACTACAATTACCGAACGACCAGAGTAATCCACACGTTTACCCAACAAGTTTTGACGGAAACGTCCTTGCTTACCTTTTAATACATCACTCAATGATTTTAACGGTCTGCCACCTTCTGCTTTTACAGCATTTGATTTACGACTGTTATCAAACAACGAGTCAATAGCCTCCTGAAGCATACGTTTTTCATTACGTAAAATTACTTCTGGTGCTTTAATTTCTAATAAACGCTTTAAACGATTATTACGAATAATTACCCTACGGTATAAATCATTTAAATCGCTTGATGCAAAACGTCCGCCATCTAATGGAACTAATGGACGTAACTCTGGTGGTATTACTGGTATGTATCGCATTACCATCCACTCTGGTCTGTTATTTATTCTTGTATTAGTATCACGGAAACTTTCTACTACGCTTAAACGCTTTAAGGCATCTGCTTTACGTTGTTGAGATGTTTCGTTAGCTGCTGCGTTACGTAAATCAAAACTTAATTGATCTAAATCTAAACGTTGTAACATATCATGCACTGCTTCGGCACCCATTTTAGCTATAAACTTATTTGGGTCTTCGTCAGGCAAATGTTGATTATCTTTTGGAAGGGTATCTAAAATATCCAAATACTCTTCTTCAGTTAATAAATCGCTATAATTTTGTCCTTTATCGGCACGAATACCACTTTGTATTACTACAAAACGTTCGTAATAAACAATGGTTTCTAACTTCTTAGAACTCATGCCTAATAAGTAGCCAATTTTATTTGGTAACGATTTAAAATACCAAATATGTACTACGGGAACTACTAATTTAATGTGTCCCATTCTTTCTCTACGAACTTTCTTTTCGGTTACTTCTACTCCACATCTATCACACACAATACCCTTATAACGTATACGCTTATACTTTCCGCAAGCACATTCGTAATCTTTTACAGGGCCAAAAATTCTTTCGCAAAACAAACCATCTCTTTCTGGCTTGTAAGTACGGTAGTTAATGGTTTCTGGCTTTAAAACTTCGCCATAGCTTTTTTCTAAAATACTATCCGGAGATGCTAACCCAATGGTGATTTGAGAAAAGCTTGGTCTTGGACGGTTTTCTTTTTTGAATGCCATATGATAATTAAAATTTACCCCAAACCCCTAAAAGGGCTTAAGAAGTTTTTAAATTTAAATAGACTATTGTTTTATTACAATTTGAATAAAATGAACCCAGTTCTCCCTTCAGAGGGCAGAGGGGGTTTTATTCAAATTTAAGATCTAATCCTAATCCTCTTAATTCATGTACTAATACATTAAATGATTCAGGAATACCTGCTTTTGGAATATTATCGCCTTTTACAATTGCTTCGTATGTTTTTGCTCTACCAATAATATCATCGGATTTAAGCGTTAACAACTCTTGCAAAATGTTACTAGCTCCATAAGC
>JABMMZ010000108.1 GCA_013205405.1 Bacteroidota bacterium
TTAAATGACCGCCATGACTTAAATCAAATCCTAATATTTTATCTCCTGGATTTAAACAGCCCAACATTACTGCTGCATTAGCTTGCGCCCCACTGTGTGGTTGCACATTAGCCCATTCTGCTCCAAATAATTGTTTTAATCTATCTATAGCTAATTGCTCTACTTTATCTACTACTTCGCATCCGCCATAATAACGTTTGCCTGGTAAGCCTTCCGCATATTTATTAGTAAGCACACTACCCATGGCTTCCATTACTTGTTTAGAAACAAAATTTTCGGAAGCAATAAGTTCAATGCCATTTTCTTGGCGGTGGAGTTCTTCAGATATTAAATCGAAAATAACAGTATCTCTTTGCATAGGTGGCAAAGATATTTAAAGTTTACAATTTTTGGTAACTATTAAATGTATTTTTCTACATTTCAAAATGGCTCAATTTCTTGAATTGAGCAACTCTTTCAATGAGTGCAGATTCAGGTATTTCAAGAATATTTTCTGTTCCAAATTTTTCTACACAAAAACTAGCCATTGCACTTCCGTAAATAATGGCACGTTTCATATTTTCAAAACTAATATCACCAGTTTTAGCAAGCCAACCAATAAATCCTCCAGCAAAAGTATCGCCTGCACCTGTTGGGTCAAAAACATCTTCTAAAAGCATAGCCGGTGCATAAAAAATTTCGTTTTCATGAAATAGTAAAGCACCATGTTCTCCTTTTTTTATTATTAAATATTTAGGACCCATTAGTTGAATTACTTTAGCTGCTTTTCTTAAACTATATTCTCCACTTAATTGGCGAGCTTCCTCATCATTAATGGTTAGTACATTCACCAATTTTATAGTTTCTTTTAAATCCTCTAAGGCTATATCCATCCAAAAATTCATAGTATCCATAACTATCAATTTCGGTTTTTTTGACAATCTATTTATCAGGGTAGATTGCACTATTGGGGCTAGATTTCCTAGCATTAAAAAATCTGGTTCTGCATATTCCTCAGGAACAATAGGATCAAAATTAGCTAGAACATTTAACTCTGTAATTAAAGTTTCACGGCTATTCATATCATTAAAATATCTACCACTCCAAAAAAATGATTTTTCTCCTTCTTTTACTTGGAGTCCTTTTGTATTGATACCTTTTTTATTCAAAAAGTCAATATAATCTGCAGGAAAATCATCTCCAACAACACCAATTAAATTTACTGACTGGGTAAAATATGATGCCGCAAGACTAATATAAGTAGCTGCCCCACCAATTATTTTATCTGTTTTTCCAAAAGGTGTTTCTATAGCATCAAATGCAACTGTTCCTGTAACTAATAAACTCATTTTTAAATTTTTTTGCAAAAGTAAGGACTTAAACGCAAATCTATTAATAAAACTTAATAGTATCTGCTTTTATACTTTTGCCTACAAATGCACCATAAGCATTGGGCACATTTCCTTTTATTGCACTAGGCTGAGAAAACGGATCATTTTGATAAAACAAATGCTCATTTAAGGTACGGTAATATTCAAAACCCGAAATTGAATATTGTTCCAAATAAATGATTAGTTTTAATGTTTTTTGGCTTTTTTGGTTGAACAAATTAGCATTACCAAACTTAACTTCGATTTCTGTATTATTGAAATTTCTGTCGTTAAATAATAATTGTTCTTTTGAAAACTGTGTGATTTCATTTTCAGTTAAAATAAAATCCTTAGTATCTATAATTAACCACTCCTCCAAATAAGCAGTATCTATTATCGAATTAATTGTTTGGTATTTTTCAAAAAATCGTTTTATTTTTAAGCCATAGTTATTTGTTATATTTTGAACATCTTTAATTTTATAATCAATATTAAAATAATTTGGTCTTCCTAAAAACGAGATTCTACTGGTATCTTTAACACTTGAAATACTTTTTTGAGGAATACTATCAGAAACCCAATATTGAGAATTTTGAACACTTATTTTTGCAATATAAAATTTCATTTCACTTCCTTTATTTATTAAAGACAAATAGCGTCCATTCCCTGAGTTTGATAATACTTCAATTAAATTGGTGTCCTTATCATAAATAGAGATACTAGCATCATTAATTGTAACAGTAGGTACATTATCTGTTATACCCTGGGTTTGAGACAATTCTATGGCAATAAAACTATCGTTTATTAAGATACTATTTACTACGAGTATTTGCTGTTGATTAGGTATTTTATAATTAATGGTTTTTCTACAAGCCATTATTGTTAAAACGATTATTGCAAAATATCTTAGTTTCATATTTAAAAAGCTATTTTGTAATTGATACTTGGCAAAAATGGGAATAAACTAACTAACTGAAACTCTCTTTTTCCATCATTATTATAAGCAGGTGTAATATAAAAGGCATTCCATCTATTGTAAATATTATAGGCCCCAAAACTCCAAACACGGGTATATTTATCTCTTATTTTTTTTACATTAATTGAAAAATCCATTCTGTGATAATTAGGAAATTTATAAGCATTTCTTTCTCCATAAATAAAAATGGCATTATTAGGCGCGGTTGAAGAATTAGCATAATAAACCTGTGTAGGCAAAGTTGCATTGGCTCCTGAGGAATAAACCCAGGTTAAGTTGGCATCAATTTTTTTAGAAAATTCATGTGTTAGAACAAAAGAAATATTATGTCTTCTGTCATATTTATAAGGGAAGTTTTTTCCATTATTAATATTATCAAATTGTCTGTAATTTTTGCTCCAAGTATAGCTGATCCATCCGTTTGTTTTGCCATTTCTTTTTTCAGCTAAAAATTCTACTCCATAAGCCCATCCCTTTCCAGTAACAATTTTATCTTCCCAATTATTATCACTTCCTAAGTAATTAACTTGATCTTTATACTCTATTATATCCATCATATTCTTATTAAATCCTTCAATATTTATAAGATAATTACCTTTATTATAACTTATACCTCCACTCACAATATTTGCTTTTTCAGGTTTTATTTTTTGTGTAGAAGGTAGCCACAAATCTATTGGTATTCCTGAAGCATTTGAATTGGTAAGCAAATGTAAAAACTGCATACTTGAGGCATACCCTGCATGCAATAGTATATTTTTATTGAGTTTGTAATTTAAATTTAATCGCGGCTGAGGTAATCCATATTGCACTCCTTGCAAGTTATATTGCGCATAATGAAGGCCCGATACTGCGCCTAATTTTCTTGTTATTTTTAATTTAAATTCAGTATAAGCGTTAAACTCTATTGCATTTACTACATCTAAGCCATTTTTCTTTGTTACAATAGTATTTGACTCTACCCTTACCTCGCGTTCAAATTTATGAAAAATAAAACCAGAACCCGACTTAATACTTAACCAAGAAAATGGCTTATATTCAAAATTATAGGAAAAAATCCAATCTCTAATTTTAGAATTAAAGCTATAGTCATAGCTAGTTTCAAACCTGGAACTATCATTTTTTTCAGAATAGGAATATTCAGAAATATTACCAAAATTATAAGTTGAATTGGATGCTAAAAACCAACCAAATATTTTAGGAGAAATAACATGATTATATCTAAAGGAAGTAATTGTATTACCCCAAAATAAACTTTGTCGATCTTTTTCTTTAATAGATTTTTGCGGATTTTTTAAGGTAAAGGAATTTTTTAAATATGAATTGTCAATTCCTGAATAAAAACTTAATGTTAATTGATGGTTCTTATTAAATCTATGATTGAGTTTAGCATTGGCATCATAAAAATAATACCCAGAATATAAATTCGAAAATTGATTATTAAACAAATTGCTTTTAGTTAATGCTGACAAAACATCTAAGTAGGTTCTTCTAATAGAAAGTACAACAGTAGTTTTTTTATTTTTAGGCAATGGGCCATCCAATGTTATTTTCGAAGATAGTAATCCTATTGAAGCTTGTACTTTTAATTTTTTCTTATTGCCATCAATAGTTCTTACATCTATTACACTACTTAATCTGCCGCCATACCGGGCGCTTATCCCTCCTTTCATCAAACCGACATCTTGCACTACATCACTGTTGAAAATACTTATAAATCCATAAATATGCGAAGGGTTATAAACAGGCACATCATCTAATAAAATCAAGTTTTGATCTGGAGCACCTCCCCTAATATTTAAGCCTGTAGTGCCATCATTACCTGCATTAACTCCAGGTAAAAGTTGCAAACTTTTTAATACATCAACTTCACCGAATAATACAGGAAATTGTTTGAAAGTTTTAATTGAAAGATGTATCTCATCTGGTTTAAATTTGGTGTTATCTGTTTTGCTATTTACCTTAGCTGAAAAAGTAAAAAAGCTACTTTCTAAATAAATATTTTCAGAAATATTTTTATTTAATAATTTATGTTTTTCGCTATTTATAAATCCAATATAAGAGTATACTAAATAAATACTATCCTCTTCTAATGTTAAACTATAAAAACCATCTTGATTGGTTGTAGTATTCTTAAGACTATAAACATTATAAATATTAACACCTATCAATTTTTCTCCTGTTTTTTCATCGTACACAAAACCTGAAATAGTAAATTTTTTTATTTTATTTTCTTGTTTAGTGATAACAAAATTATTGCCATATAAAACACTGTAAATAAGACTTTGTGGCTGAAATACGATGGCTAAAACATCGCTTAATTCTTCTTTATTAAAATTAAATGAAAATTTTCCCTCAGGTATTGATTTTTGATAAAAACTGAATTTTATTTCACTTTTAAGCTCTATTTCTTTTAATAATTCAAGAAAAGTAACCTTTTTAACTTTTAATGTAATTTTTTTTGATAAAATGCCTTCCTTTTGTCCAAAAATATTGACAAAATTTACAATTAGTATAAGAATAAATAAGGCAATCTTTTTTACCATTCCGACTGCAAAGTAAAGAAAATAAGTTAATATTTACTTAACCTTTAATGTGGTGTTCAAAGTTTTGGATAATAATTCTGCAGATTGAATAGCAGTAAGATTTTCGAAAGTAATGGTTAATTTTTCATTTGCTATTAGCTCATTATATTCAAAACTAACATTGTATTCTGATTCTAAATTTTCGATGATTTCTTTCAAAGTTTTATCTTCAAAAACCAATCTATTTTGCATCCAGTTTTTAACAGACACCTCATTAATCATAGATTTAATGAATGTTTTAGCATCTTTTTGGGTTATGCATTCTCCTGGTAAAATTTGTATTGTATTAGTGGGTGTTTTAAATTGAACAGAGCCTTGAACTAAAGCTACAGACAAAGGCAGATTTTTTCTATTTTTAACATTAAAAATGGTCCCTAATACTTCTACGAAACCTGCATTTGTTTCTACCAAAAAAGGCTTGGCATTATGGGTAACCTCAAAAAAGGCTTCTCCTATTAACTCTAAATTTCTTTCTGATTTTGATACATTAACTGTTAAATTAGAAAATCTATTTAAATGCACGGTTGATCCATCTTCCAGAGTTATCTTTTTTATTTCATCTAATGTTTTATAGGTTTGAGTAGAAACTATTTCTTTGCTTGGGTTTAAGTTTTGTAAAAAAACAAAAGTTAAACCTATTACAACTATTGCAGCAGCACTCCACCAATAACTAATTTTAAATGTTGGTGTTTCTTTTTTGACCATTTTGGGCTCAGTAATATTTAAAACTAATTTTGACCAGTTTTCGCCAGTATTGCTACCAGGGTAATTAAACTTAGCCGCCCTAGAATAAATATCACTTGCTTTTTCCAACTCGTTTTCTGAATAAGAAAAATCTTTTGTTAATTGCTCAACAACAAATTTAGGCAATGAATATTGTTTATTTTCTGACATTAGTTTTTAGAAAAACTAGCTAATTGAGGTAAATTTTGTTGAACAAACCCCAAAAACATTTGATTTCCAGGATTATTCTTCAACCAATTTTTTAAAAATACTTCTTCTTCCTTGTTACATAATCCGGCCAAGAATTTTGTAAATAGATTGGCTTGCATTTGTTCTTTCATAATTGATAATTTTAATTGCTATAACTTGACAATACTCATAAATACAATTTTTTGTATTACACCCCCCAATAGAACAACAGAATTTTCTCTTAAAAAAACTTAACTTATTGATTTTCAGTTATATATTTTTTATAAGTTGAATTGCATCTGGACCTTCATTGAAAATTAAATCTAAAATAGAGAGATTGGGTATAAAAGGCTGCGAAGTATTAAACACTTGATAGTATGGTGTATTTTGATATAATGTTAAAGCCTTTTCTATTGATACTAATTCTTTTGTTGAAAATTCTTGGGTGGTTATCAATAATTCTATTTTAAGACATTTAAAAATTAGATTTAGAAACGCTAAACAAAGTTCCCATAAAGATTCAATATTTGAATTTATTATACTTTCAAATTTATAGCCATAATATTCGTAGAAAGGACTATTACTGTAAGTAGTTTGAAAGGTTTTAATAAATTGCTTGGACCAATCTGTTTTATAATCAATTAAAACTTCTGAGAATTTGTTACTTTTTGTATCCCCATTTAATGGAATTGTAAAAGATTTTAAACCTTGAAAACTTCCATAATTTAGTCTATTTCTTAATGTTTGTTTTGGAAATTTAAAATCATTGACCAATATTACTTCTTTAAATTGAATTGCCTCAGCAAACCAAATAATGGGTGGCGCAAAATACAATGGCAAAATTATTTTTTCCGTATTCAAATTTCTTTTACGTTCAAGTTATCTTGCGATTCGTTTAATAAAACTTTAATTTTTTTATTTAAACCTGGGTGTGTGAAATTAGGAATTATTTCGTTGCAAGGAATCAATGCAAAATTTCTAAATTGTATTTGTGGATGTGGCACAATTAATCTTTCTGTTGAAATTATTCTATTACTGAAAAATAATATATCAATATCAATCGTTCGGGGTCCGTATTTTTTAAATCTTTTTCTACCGAGTTTTTGCTCTATAGAAAGTATTTTATTTAAAACTAATTGAGGTGAAAAAATAGTTTTTACTTCAATGGCTATATTTAAAAATGGAGCTTGCTCAATTGGTCCCCAAGCTTCTGTTTTAAATTTATTAGATATTTTTGAAACGGTACCTAAACTATTGTGAATTATAGAAATTGCACTTCGCATAGTTTCATCCATATTCCCCATATTTCCACCTAATAGTAATATTATTTTTTGTGTTTTCAATGTAAAATTTGTAATATTGAAGTATAATGAGTGGCGAAATTAAAATATTATTATATGTAATTGGTACAATTGTTTATTATTTTGTAAAATCTTATAATAAAGAGAAAAAAAAACAAGATGAAAAGCACGTAAATAAAAGACCTTCTACCACCAAGTCAGCTGAAGATATTTTTGAAGAATTAAAGCGTACCCTTACTTTAGATACTAAAACTGTAATGTCAATTCCTTTGGAACCAAAAAAAGTAGAAAGAAAGGAAATGCCAAAAAAATCAGATAATTACAATGATTATTTTGCTACGAGAGCTAAAAAAGCGATTACAAATCATGTAGCTATTGAAAATAAAGAAATAGAAATAGCAAAGAAAGAAGTTGCTATGGAAAATGAAGTAAATGTAATTAATTTGGATACATTAGACTATAAACAAGCCATTATTTTTAGCGAAATCCTTAAGAGACCTCAATATTAGTCTCGTCTTTTGGGTCTAATTTTACATGGTTAAAAACCCAATATTTTTGACCACTAAAATTAAAAACCGCACTAAAAACAGTTGCAAAAAAGAATGCCAATATTTTATCACCTTTTACAGTTACAAGGCTGGTAATTGTTTTATCTGAGTGCTCAATAAGTGCAGAAAACACAAAATCGGGAATAAACAACAAACCATATTTATTTATTAGAATATTAAAAATAAATGAAATAGCGTATACTATGGCAAATTTACCAACTAGGCCCTTATTGGTTCTTTCGGTATATTTCCAAGTCCACTGTTTATTTAAATAATAAGTATAGGTGGAGCCAATTAAAAACCCAAATGATTTTGAAATATCTGTATTAACCTTAAATAAATCTGAGAATGTATAATACACTATTAAATCTACCAAAACAGCCGATACGCCTATGATAAAAAATTTAGTTATTTGTTTGATTACTACTTTCAAGAGGTTACGAATGTAAGATTTCCGTTGGTGTATTTTGCATTAATTCCAAAAGGTAAAGCTAAATTTTGTAAATGATGACCAACATTAATATCAAAAATAACAGGGTAATTATAGTCTTTACAATAGTTTGTTACTATTTGCTTTACATTGCTTCCAAAAGGAATAGTATGATCGTGCATAGAAATAAAACTTCCCACTAAAAGTGCTTTTATATGACTTAACTTACCGCTTCTTTTTAGGGCTAGCATCATTCTATCAATATGGTAATAATACTCGTCTAAATCTTCTATAAATAATATTTTATCTTTCCAATTGGTTTCACTTTTAGAACCAATAATACTCATTAAAACAGATAAATTTCCACCGATTACTAGGCCTTCAAAATCTGTATTGTTTATTTTTTCGTTTTTAGTAAAATCAAATCCATAAGAATTGCCTTCCAAAAAAGCGAGCATAGAATCGTATGCATTGCAGACCTCTATATACTCTAAACCTTCTTTCTCATTCATAAAAATAGGCATACTACTATGCAAGCAAGCCATATTGCAATTAGATATTATATGATTTAATAAAACAGTAACATCACTAAATCCACATATCCATTTTGGGTTTTGGGCAAGTAAATTAAAATCAATTAAATCTATCATTTTAGCGCTCCCATATCCGCCTCTAGCACACCAAATGGCCTTTATTTCTGTATTCCTTAATAATTCATTAAAAAGCTCTGCTCTTATTGCTTCATTGCCAGCCATTTGATTTTCTATTTCAAAAATGAGTGGGTGTAAATAAATTTTAAAGCCTTTAGATTCAATGTAATCAATCCCCTTTTGCATTTGCTCCATAGAAATACTACGCGCTGGTGCGGCAATAGCTATGGTATCACCTTTTTGTAAATAAGGAGGAATTGTAAGTTGCATATAATTAAACCTTTATTAAAAAAGTTATAAAGATTTTTCTTAGCAAAAAAAGATTATTTAGTTGCGCCTTGAGTTGGCTTTAGAGCCTTTGGTGAATAGTTCATTATTTTATCAGTTTCAGAATTAGAAGAACCTGAAGCTGCACTTTTTGAACCATTGTATGCACTAGCACTTAAAGAAACTATTAATATGATGGCTGCTAATCCCCAAGTTAATTTTTCTACACCTTCTGTAGTTTGTTTAGCGCCAAATAATTGATTACCAGCTGAAAAATTAGAAGCTAAGCCACCACCTTTAGGGTTTTGAATTAATACTACTAAAGTGATAAGAACCGCTGCTATTATGCCTAATGTTATAATTAATGTGAACATATATATTATTTTTCTTTTTTGATTTTTTGAATAAGGGATGCAAAGTACGCTTTTTTCATAGGATTTTGCAAACTTAATTTTTCGTATGCCTTTATAGCCATATCTGTACTTCCCTGTTCGTAATAAATATTGGCTAAAGTTTCTGTAACAAAATCAAAATCAAAGGCTTCGCTAAGTTTTGCCATATCTTCTGCATTGTAAAACTCTTTTTTGGGTCTACTAATTTGTGGATTTACAGCAATAAATCTATCTATTATATTTTCTTTAATTGGGTCTTTTTCAGATTCAACTATGACTTCTTCTTTATTAATTGTATGCGAATGTTGGGGGTTTTTAAGCCAAGTAAAAAAATCTTTTACTTCTGCTTCATTTTTATTGGTAGCATCGTCTTTCAAAAATTCCTCTACACTATATACAGGATGCTTTCTTAAACTATTTAACTCCGAATAATCTATTACTTCATCGTCATTTATTTCAATCGTTTCTTGAATATTTTCCGATATTTTCGATATTTCATTCTCTTCATTAATTATCTGAATAGGTTCTTCTATTTCTAAAGGAACTACTTTTTCAGGCGATTCCAATTCACTGGCCTGTTCTACAATTTTTTCAGAAGTATTATCTACTTCTGTAGTTTCCAATATAGTTAAATCTTCCACCAACAAATCTTGTTTTAATTCAATTTCTTGGCGTATTAGTTCTTCTAAATCGATTGGTCCTTCATTCAAAAAATCATGTAACGCATTTACTTGATTATCAGAATTTACTTCTACTTCAATCAATTCTTGACTTTGATTGAAGCTAGGTAAACTTTGCACTTCTAACTTTAATGATTCTATAATAGCAGGTGTATTTTCGGCCCGAATATAATGGTATAACCACTCTCTATCTTGCACTCTTATGGCCGCATGGTGCAACAAACTATCAAATTTATAATGTTCCTTTTTAAAATAAATTTTACTTAAAACGATATAAGGAAGTGCATAATAAGGATATTCAACTGTAAGTTGTTTTATTTCATTAATTTCTATTTCACTAGCCAATGAATAATCTTCAAATATTTGATTTAATATTAAACTATTCATGGCTTACCATTTCAATGCTATTTTATTAAATATTTCTTGCACTATTTGTTTATTCACCTCATCGGAAAGATTTGCTTCTACTGTTTGAAAATTTTGTGTGGCATCAAATTCTTGAAATTTTACAATATTTTCTGTAAAATTTAAATCTTTATGAGTTGAACATTCAAACACTGTTCTAACAGTCATACTAAATCTATTTTTAGCAGTTCCAGTTGAGGTATTAAAAGCTATTGGCTCAGTTTTATAATCAATTATTTCGCCTGAAATTTTAAAGTCCCCATTATTAGCCACAAGAGTAAGTGATGTTTCTCTTAAAAACTTATCTTTTAATTGTTCTGTAAATCTTTGGCTAAGTGTTGGATTGATAATGGCAGCCTTATTAGGAAAAAATTTAACGCTTATACTTTTTACATCTGCAGGAATATTTATACCCGAAAGCCTATAACAGCCTTTGCATCCACTTAATGTAAACAATATTGCCAAAAAACAGATTCCTAAATTACCTTTTATACCTTTCATACTTATTCTAAATCAAACTCCTTTATTTTTCTGTACAAAGTCCGTTCCGAAATTCCTAAATCTTTGGCCGCTTTGTTCCTTTTTCCATTATTTCTGGTCAAGGCTTTTTTTATCATTTCCAATTCTTGTTCTGCAATTGTATGTGGATTTATTTCATCTTCAAAATGCTGCACATCTATTACATTATGATTAATGGCTTGCGGGGTATTTACTTGAGGAATAATAACTTGAGAACCCTGATTTTCCTGATATTTTACATCATTGTATAAAACTTGCCCTATGTCTTCCTTATTATTTCTTATAAATTCCTCTCTATTACCCGTATTTTCTATTAAACCAATTACAATTTTTTTCAAATCAGAAACATCTTTTTTCATGTCAATTAAAAATTTGTAAAAGATATCTCTTTCACTAAAACTTTGATTAAATGCACCATCATTATTCCCATTATTGAGTGTTAAAGGCAAATTATTTACACTAATAGGTATATAGGATGCTAGGACATTAGAATTTACAGGTGAATTATCTGCCTCTAAAACACAAATTTGTTCTGTTATATTTTTTAATTGACGAATATTTCCTGGCCAACTGTATTCTGCTAAAAGCTTTTGAGCTTCTGCATCTAATTGCACAACTGGTGTTTTGTTTTTTTCTGAAAAAAGAGAGGCAAATTTTCTAAATAACAAATAAATATCATCCTTTCTTTCACCAAGTCTAGGCACTCTTATAGGCACAGTAGCTAATCTATAATACAAATCCTCTCTAAATTTTCCGTTACTTGCTCTTTCTAATAAATCTCTATTGGTGGCTGCTACTAGTCTTACATTGGTTTTTAAAACCTTACTGCTACCTACTTTAATAAATTCTCCATTTTCCAATACTCTCAATAATCTAGCTTGGGTACCTAAAGGCAATTCACCTACTTCATCTAAAAATATAGTGCCCCCATTTACAGCTTCAAAATACCCTTTGCGTGCATCTGTAGCGCCTGTAAACGAGCCCTTTTCATGTCCAAATAATTCAGAATCTATTGTTCCTTCTGGTATTGCGCCACAATTTACAGCTATAAAATTACCATGTTTTCTATTGCTTAAGGCATGTATTATTTTACTAAAAGACTCTTTCCCTACACCGCTTTCTCCAGTTATAAGTACACTCATATCGGTAGGTGCTACCTTAGTAGCTGTTTCCAAAGCATGATTTAATGCGGCAGAATTGCCTACTATTTCAAATCTATTTTTGATGGTTTGAAGTTCCATAAATTAATTAATAACTGTTACTCCTATAAGCGAAATGGTGGTCACTCTTTCTATTTTTACTTTCACAAAATCGCCAATTTTATAATACTCTTTGGGAAAAATAACTTTCATATTTTGCTCATTTCTTCCGGTTAGGTCATTATCACTTTTTTTAGAAACACCATCAGCCAATACCATCATTGTTTTACCTACTAATTTTTCATTGTTCTCTAGTGATACTCTATTTTGAACAACAATTATTTCAGATAATCTTCTCGATTTTTCTTCTTCGGAAACATCATCTGTCATTTTTTTAGCTGCTAAAGTTCCAGGGCGTTCACTGTATTTATACATATAGCTAAATAAAAATTTACATTCTTCTATTAAAGTTAAGGTGTCTTTATGTTCTTCTTCTGTTTCGGTGCAAAAGCCAGATATTATATCACAACTAATACCACATTCTGGAATCAGTTCTCTTATTCGTTCAACTTTAGAAATATACCATTCGCGGGTATAAGTTCTATTCATAGCTTCTAAAACTCTGCTATTACCACTTTGGGCTGGCAAATGTATATAGTTGCAAATATTATCGTATTTCAACATGGTGTAAATAACATCATCCGAAATATCTTTAGGATGTGAAGTGCTAAAACGGACACGCATATTAGGATCTACAATTGCTACCATTTCTAGTAACTGAGCAAAATTAACAGCATTTTCTTGTTGGGCTACATCTGCTTTTTTAAAATCTATTTTTGGCCCACCACCAAACCATAAGTAACTGTCTACATTTTGACCTAATAAAGTAATTTCTTTATAACCAGATTCGCTTAATTGACGAGCCTCTTGCACAATACTTTCTGCTGAACGGCTACGCTCTCTTCCTCTGGTAAATGGCACAACACAAAAGGAACACATATTATCGCATCCTCTCATTATACTTATAAAGGCAGAAACCCCATTGGTATTTAAACGCAAAGGCGAAATTTCTGCATAGGTTTCCTCTCTGCTCAATAGCACGTTTATTGCCTTGCTTCCATCTTCAACTTCGGCAACTAATTTTGGTAAATCTCTGTAACTATCTGGTCCTGCAACTATATCTACTAGCTTTTCTTCTTCAAGCAATTTTGTTTTAAGTCTTTCAGCCATACAACCTAAAACACCAATAATTAAGTCCGAATTTTTCTTTTTATTATGGCGTAAATGTTTTAATCTATCTCTTATTTTCTGTTCTGCATTATCTCTAATGGCGCAAGTATTTAAAAAAATAACATCTGCTCCAAATTCGTCATTTGTATATTCATAGCCACTTTCAGCCATTATAGAACCTATTATTTCACTATCACTAAAATTCATAGCACAGCCATAACTTTCAATATACATCTGTTTTTTAGCAACAGTTATTGTTGTTTCAGGATTTTCTAAAATACTAATTTCGTTCATAAAAGAATGCAAATTTAAGCAAAAATATGTCATATTGGCAGATTTGTTCGAAAAATTATTTTATATAAGATTTCGCATTTTTTTGTATATTTGCATTTTAGCATTTAAAAAATTTGGTATTTATTTTGTATTTATCAAACTAACTATTAAGAAAATTAACTAATAAATGAACAAAAAAATTTCATCCCTAATAACAATTGTTTGCTATGCATCCATTGCTCAATCACAAACTGACCCGATTGCAACTAACAATTATGATACTGCATCTTACATAGATTCTTCTCTTGCAATGCCTGAGGAAGACACTTCGCTTGGTGCAGATGTTGCCCCAATTATTAAACCTTATGTAAGAATTTCTGTACCTTATGATACCATTACAGAGTTGGTAACTTATATGGGCGTGGTTCCATTTAGACCATACACTTATCCTGATAACAGTACCAGAGAGCAAGGTGATATGGATTCTTTGTATGTAAGAGCGCGCAAGTATTTGCTCAAAAAATACGGAAAAGCACCTAATGCCAAAGATCCTAAAGATAATATTTTTGATAAAACTGTATTGGTGAAAGAATCTAAACCAGATGGTGATGTAGGCTCTATTATTATAACACCAAGCATAAAGATGTTGGTATATCCTACTAAATATTTAACAACACAAACTGGCACACTTACCTTCAAAATAGAAATACGGGTAAAAGAAGACAAGTACAAATACAAGGTTACTAATTTTGTACACCACACTTTAGATGTTTATGGCAAACCAATAGATACCTATTTTGAGTATTATTACAACAGTAAAAATAATCCTAGAGGCTATGACTCTTATTTAATATCCATAGACAGATTGGTAAAACAAATGGTAAAAGATTTAGGTAAAGTAATGCCTGACCCAATTATAAAAGACGAAGACGATTTTTAATTTAAATTATAGAAAGATAAATCTTTAAAATATCAATATATTATTTAACCATTAGCTTTTTTATGGTCGGCTAAAAATTTAGCTAAACCAATATCCGTTAGTGGGTGATTTAACAACCCTAAAATTGCATCCAAAGGGCAAGTTACCACATGGGCACCACACTCTGCAGATTTTACAATATGCAAAGGATTACGTACTGAAGCTGCTAATATTTCTGTTTTATAATTTTGTGTTTGGTAAATATGGGCTATTTGAGCTATCAAATCCATACCATCCCAACTTATATCATCTAATCTGCCTACAAAAGGAGATAAATAAGTAGCGCCAGCTTTGGCTGCTAATATGGCCTGACCGGCACTAAATACCAAGGTGCAATTGGTACGAATACCTTTGGCTGTAAACCAACTAATTGCTTTAATACCATCTTTTATCATTGGTACTTTTACTACAATATTAGGATTGATAGCTGCTAAAACTTTTCCTTCCGCTATCATACCATCAAAGTCGGTAGATATAACCTCGGCACTGACATCGCCCTTGCCTACTATTTCACAAATAGCTTTGTAGTGCGCCATTACATTTTCAGTACCTACTATTCCCTCTTTTGCCATAAGCGAAGGATTAGTAGTTACACCATCTAATATACCTAAATCTTTAGCTTCTTTTATTTGAGCTAAATTAGCTGTGTCTATAAAAAATTTCATATTGGGCAAAATTAGAAGCAAAATATGGCAAGGTAGGCACAAGTTTTACACAAGCAAACCTAAATATTGTTACAAATATCTTTAAAATAAACAATGGAAATGCGCTCATTTATAATTATGAGCCATAAAATAGCTTTCTACAACATTATCCATTTTCCAACCTGATTGGCAGGGCGCTTTATTTTCAAAATTTCGATAAAATTTTTAATGTCTTCTACTTCCAAATTAGAAGGATCTATGTGCTCTATTTGCTCTAAATGAAAAACCATGTCGTCTATCTGCCAAGCTAATAAGCCTTGTGTTTTCAGCATTCTTTGATATGCTTGCCCTACATTTCTATAGGCTATTATTTTATTTACATCCTTATTTCTTTCTATAAAAATAAACTTTTTAAAACACACCACTACCATGCTGTCTTGTTTCAATGCCACATGGTTCCAGCCTTTGTAACCATATACAGAACTAGCCGTAGTATCATTTTTAATACAAATTCTAAATAATGAATCTGCATCATTAAAACGCTTTTGTTTGAATAAACAAAAACCAAGTTTTGATACAATATTCCAATTTTTAGGTTCGGCAGCTACAGCAGCCATATAGAATTCCTCTGCTTTCACATAGTTTTTATTATTCATTTCGGCACTTGCCAATGCATAATAATTGGGGGCACCTTGCGCACACAAATTTCCTGTTGCTATAAAAAACAGTAAACAAAAAATAAATTTATATCCTTTCATACATCATTTATATAGACAAAAATAAAGCCAAATACTGACATTTCTTTAAACTATAATAATTTTAACCTTTATTCAATTTGATATAAATGAAAATCAGAATACTGAAATGGTTCTGTCCATTCAAAATAACATTTAATATTGGTAATTATTTTTTGACGTTTGCTGCTTTTGTTAAATGCCCTATTTTTAACAAAAGGTCAATGTAAAAATAAAGATTTTCTTGATTTTATATTATAAACTATATATTTTACCGAATCTTTAGAAATAGGCACAATGCTTAAAGTATAGCTAACTATCATTTGCTGCACCATATTTCCACCCGAGCTATAAATACCCCTAAATATTTGAAATCGCCCAAGATAATTGGTATATGATAGCTAATAGCTTGACCCATTTTAAAAAGTATCTAAATTTTTATAAATCCAATAATTTTTGCCCTTTTGAATTTTATGAGAAGATTTTAATTGGGCTATTAATGCAGGGTGAGTTTTATCTGAGAAAAATAAAGACTATCAGCTTTCCCTTTCATCCATTGCCAAAAAATAGGATATAAAGGACTAGCAGGCGGCTTACTCCAAACAAATTGACTAAGAAAAAATAAACTTACAAAAATTAAGATTTTCAATATTAACTAGGCCATATTTACCATTTCACCCTTTTTTAAACCAACTACAATATCTATAACATCGCTTTGTAGGCAATATTCCATATCCTCTTGGTGATGCAAGCGTGACAAGCGCTTGTAGTGCGATGATTGCTCCAGATACAACCCTAAATTACTTTTTGCTCTATGATACAAATCCATTACCATTAGTGCCGAATCGCAATCCAACTCATCTTTAGATACCAGCCTATTAACTAATGCTCCTGCAAATAGCGAATCTTCCAAATTCACTCTATCTCTCCAACCGGCACAAAAAAGAATAACGTCTCGGCTATCCGCTTTTAAAAAATTTGCTAAAGCTGTAATATTTAAAAAACTACCTGATAGCACATTGGCTGCACCAGCAATAGTAGCTGCAGTTATACATTTAGTACCATTAGTAGTTGTAAGGGCTATTTTCTTGCCTAACACAGCACCATTCATACATTCAAATGGGGAATTACCCATATCAAAACCTTCTAATTTATGTCCATCGCGCTCTGCAGCACTTAAATAGCCACTGCCCTTTAATATCAAAGCGTCATCGGTATTATTTACAGGCTTTACAGATAAAGCACCATGTGCTATGGCGGTGCAAATAGTTGAAGTAGCTCTTAAAATATCTATAACTACAACATTTTTATTTTTAGAATCAAAGAGATGCAATAATGCTGGGCTTAATACAACTTGAACTTTTATCATATTGCAATAATAAATATTAAACTTAACTATTTAAAAAGAAGTTTTTTTGACTATTTTGATTTAAGTATTGGTATTGTTTACCTAAAAATTTTGATATCTATAAAAAAGGAATCATTTTTGCAATTCAATATTCTATATGAAATTTTCAATATCTATAATACTTTTGTTTTTTTCTTTTATAGGCTACAGCCAAACAAGTGAAAACTTTATGGCTAAAGGTCAATTAGAAATTGAAAAGAAAGATTACAATACCGCTATTGCTACTTTTGAAGAATGCCTTAATATGGATAATAACAATGCAAAAGCACATTTCAACAAAGGCTACTGCTATTATATGTTAGCTAAATATTCATCGGCATTGGTATTTTACAACAAAGCTATTTCCTTAGATGAAAAAATGACTGAAGCTTATTACAACAGAGCATTAACAAATCAAGCTTTAAAAAATTACACATTTGCAGAGGGCGATTTTTATATTCACAAACAACTAAATCCTAACAATGATATTGTTTTGCTCAATTTGGCAAACCTTTATCAAGAAATGAATGATTACCCTAAAGCTTTAGAAAACTACTCTGAATACATTGCCAAACATCCTAATAATACAGAAATATTAAAAGCACGTGCGCTAGCCTATTGCGAGATAGATTCTACAAAAAAAGCTATTGCAGATTACAACCTATGTTTTAGAATTAATGAAAACGATAGCACCCTCAATATTTTAAAAGGCAATACCTATTACGATGCTAAACTTTACCAAGAGGCTATTAATGAATATAACATCGCATTGCTTTACATGCCCCATAATATAGAAGCTAAAGTAAATAGAGCCGATGCCTATACCGCTTTACATTTATTTGATTTAGCCATTCAAGATTACGAAAATTTATTACTTAAAGACAAAACCAATCCAGAGTACTTTTTTAATATTGGTTTTTGTTACATTCAACAAAATAAAAACAAGGAGGCGGTTGAACGTTTTACTAAAGCATTGTGGAATGAATATGAAAACTTTGGTCAATTACTCACCTTTAGAGGGGTAGCTTACAATAACTTAAAAATGAATACGGAGGCTTGTGCCGATTGGCAAAAGGCTTATACCGCAGGTTTTAAAGAAGCCGCTGTTTATCAGAATAACTATTGTAAGTAGAATTACTTACCCCTAAATATCTTAAACTTACCCAAGCCACACTTTTGCAAACGGTATTGCATACTTACCCAAATAACACCTAAGCCATAAATACTGCTGCGTTTAAGATTAATACTACTGGCCTCATCAAAATACTTGGTAGGACAGGTCACCTCAGCTATACTATAACCAGCAAAAAATATTTGTGCCGCCATTTGGTTATCAAATACAAAATCATCAGAGTTAGCTTCAATATCAATTTTAGTAAATATTTCTTTACTAAAAGCACGGTAGCCGGTATGGTATTCTGATAATTTTTGCCCCATTAAAATATTTTGACCAAGCGTCAATAATCTATTGGCTATATATTTATAAATGGGCATACCGCCTTTAAGGGCACCATTGCCCAATATACGGCTACCAAAAACCACTGGGTAAACATCATTGGCTATTAAATAAGCCATACTTTCTATTAATTTAGGGGTGTATTGATAATCTGGATGAAGCATAATAATAATATCTGCCCCTATTTCTAGTGCCTTAGTATAACAAGATTTTTGATTGCCGCCATAGCCTCTATTCACTTGGTGTTTTACAATATGTTTAATGCCAAGTTCAGTGGCTTTCTGTATGGTAGTATCGCGACTGTTATCGTCTACGAGTATCACATCGTCTACAATTTCAAATGGAATTTCAATGTAAGTTTGCTCTAACGTTGCACTGGCATTATAGGCTGGTAATACAACGACTAATTTTTTACCTTTTATCATTTAAGCTGCAAAGCTAATTTTTATTTTTAAAGTTTAGCTAATATAGCCTTGCAATTTTTACATAAGTTTAGGTCGCCTTCTGTATTGGCTATTAAACCTTGGGTATCATGCATTAAACAGGCCCGATCTTGGCAATGCTTTAGTCCAAAATTATGACCTAACTCATGTATTGCCAAATTGGAAATTCTATTTTTAATTACCTCTTGAGAAGGTAAGTCGCGGTATAATCTATTGGTAGATATAATGCTGCTGTTACCAGGACAATAGCCTAAACCAAAAACAGCTTTTTCATCATTATTGTAAAATACAGTGGTAATATCGGCATCAGTTATACCTATAATATGATTAAAATCGATAGTTTTCTTTTTATCTAAAAAACGCAAAGCACTATCCGCATAATATGTTTTACGAATTGGATTATAGCAATTTAAAGGAATGGGCAAATTAGGAACATAAGAAACAGAGCAGCCATAAAATTTTTCAATTTTATCTTTAATAATTGGCAAGAATTCATGTTGTTCGCTCCCAAAAGTGATTAAACAAATTTTACGATCAGAAATTTTAGGCGGTTTTTCATTTGAACAACTGTAAAAAGAAACTAGTATTAAACTATAGAGAAAATATTTCAAGTTGTTTTAATTTTAAATTATAGGCAAACTTACAAAATATTACAGCAATACAAATTATCTTTTTTTAACTACTTTTGCAATTCATTATGTCTGCTACTTCAATATTAAACCATGTGCAAATTAGCCATAAAATAAAACGTTTGGCTTGGCAAATTTACGAGAACAATATGGAAAGCGCTCAAATATGGGTGGCTGGCATAGACGAACGCGGGCAATTTTTGGCAGGTCTTTTATGTCAACAACTATCTGAAATTGGCACTATTGAAGTTAACCAATTTTCTATTCAACTTAATAGAGACACCTTTGAACCTTTATTTTTAAGCGAAAATAGTTTAGATGCATTGAGTAATCAACATATTGTTTTGGTAGATGATGTATTAAATAGTGGCAAAACAATAGTAAGTTGTTTATTGCCTTTATTAGAAAAAAAAGTGGCTAAAATAGAAGTTGCAGTTTTGGCGAGTCGCAGCCATAAATTATTTCCTATAAAAGCAGATTATGTGGGCATAAGTATGGCTACCACATTACACGAACATTTGCTATTCGACAATTCGAATATAAATGATTTGAAAATGGTGTTGGTATAAAACTTACAAAGTGCATCTCAGTCAATTTATAGCCAAACGCTTAGCCTTAGGAAAGTTTAAATCTTTTGCTTCGCTTATTATTAAATTGGCTTGGGTGGGTGTGGGCCTAAGTGTGGCTGTTATGATTATAGCAGTGGCTGTGGTAGTTGGTTACAAACAACAAATTTCGGATAAAGTAATAGGTTTTGGAGGGCATTTAGAAATTCATGCTACTGGCACCACAGGTAATTTTGATTACATTTTATTTAACGATTCTGAAGCACTTGTAAACAGTATTAAGAAAAACCAAAGCGTTACAAGTATTGCCAGCGTGCTAACCAAACCAGGCATTATAAAAGCCAACGAAGAGCTAGAGGGCATTGTTTTTAAAGGCGTTAGTGGTACTTATGATTTTACATTTTTTAAAAATAATCTGTTAAAGGGCCGAGTACCCAACACCAAAGACAGTGCTTCCAAACGCGAAATAATGATATCGCAAATACTGGCTAAAAAAATGAAAATAGATACAGGTGTTGTGGTTAAAATATTTTTTATTAATGAGCCAATCAGAGTGATTCCATGCAAAGTAACGGGTATCTACGAAACAGGATTAGAAGAAAATGATATGGTATTTGTAGTTGGCAGTTTAAGAGAAATGCAACGCATATTTGCCAGCAAAGAATCTAAAATAACCAATTACGAAATAGTAACGCAAAACTTTGAAACAATAACACCCACTACCAAAGCCATTAACAGAATATTACCCCAAGAACTCAATGCTGAAAGCATGACTCAATTAAATCCCCAAATATTTGACTGGCTTAAATATTTAGACCAAAACATTACGATAATATTAGGCTTGATGATTGTGGTAGCTTGTATCAATATGATTACGGCTTTACTAATATTAATTATAGAACGGACTAACATGATTGGTGTAATGAAAGCCTTAGGCAGTCATAATAAATTGATTAAAAATATATTTCTAAACCATGCCTTTTATATTTTAATATTAGGCTTAATTGTTGGCAATATTTTAGGCATTGGTTTATGTGCTATTCAACAGTATTTTAAAGTCATAACATTACCTCGCGAAACATACTATCTATCTTTTGTTCCTATTGCTATTAATTGGTGTTATATAGCTGTTATCAATATTGGCACCATATTTTTATGTATGCTTGCTTTACTTTTACCAGTTAGAATGATTACTAAAATAGACCCTGTTAAAGCAATTAAATTCAATTAAAATGAACTACCCTTTTCTGTTAAAATTTTCTTCTATTACCAATCTTTCAGATGCAAGATATGCCGTGTGTGCTTGGGCAGATTTTGTAGGCTTTTGTTTTGATGCCTCCAAACCAGAATATATAGAACCTAACAGAGCTAAAGAAATTGCAGGTTGGATAAATGGCTCACTCATAGTGGGCGAGTTTGGCCATCAACCCATAGAATGGATAAGCGATTTTACAAAGAACATTCCTTGCCACGCGTTGCAGATACCAAGTAATTTCGAAAATTTAAATGTGCTAGATTTAAACCTTCCTATTATTCTTGAAATACATGATACTATTAATGAATATTTAATAAAAGCGGCTAAATGTTTGTTGGTATTCGACAAAACGCAAGCTGAAATCTTAGCGGTTCAATACAATATACCAGTAATTTTAGAAACTACAAATCTTGACGAACTTAAAACACTGCATGAAAATACAGGAATAGCCCTCAAAGGAGAATTTGAAAAAGTACCAGGCACGCGCAACCACGAGAGCTGGAATGCCTTATTAGAACCTTATTCTAATTAATTGAAACTGTTTCTTAAATAAATTGAAATTGTAGATACTTTATAGGAATGTTACTTTCACGCCATTTGCGTTCGTAATAAGTTGTAATTTTTAGTTCTTCTTGTAAATCTTCTTTTTCATCAATATTAAATAATAACTCTTTGATTTGAGTATTAATAGGTTCTATTTTTTCTAAAGTATATTTAAAAAACATATCACTATCTGTCTTTAAATTTATATTTTTATTAACGCCTAAAATTTCAAAATAATCTCCTAAGAATCTAGGACTGGTTAAGCGTTGTTTTTCTCTAGGTTTTTGAGGTTGTGGATCGGGAAATGTAATCCATATTTCATCTACTTCTCTTGGTGCAAAATACTCTTTCAAAAAATCTATTTGAATGCGAATAAAGGCTACATTTGGTAAATTATTTTCCATTGCTAACTTAGCACCTTCCCACATACGAGCTGCTTTTACATCTACTCCTACAAAATTACGCTCGGGGTATAATTTAGCTAAACCAATAACATACTCTCCCCTACCACAAGCAATTTCAACCGTTATGGGGTTTGTATTTTTAAAAACTTCAGTATGCCATTTACCTTTTAGTAAATTTCGCGCATCAAAAGTATTGGGGAAAGATTCGTATTGATTGAATTTTTTGAGTTTATTTTTGGCCATTGGAAATAATGGGCGAAATAACTATAAACTATCCATGGAAACAAAATAAACTTAAATGCGAAATTAATTTATTTAAATAATAAGTTAAATTTGCTGACTTTGAAAAAAGGACTTGAAATAAGTGAATAGCAATTAGTATTTGCATTAAAGAGCAAAAGCACTGTTGCATTCGAAATTTTATATAGTAAATATTCAGCCTTAATTTATGGTATTATTAATAAAATAATTCAGAATATAGAATTTTCTAAAGGCGCAACCCAAGATGCGTTTGTTAAAATATAGACAAATTTGACCCTAGCAAAGCAAAATTAGCTAAATGGCTAATCAATATTTCTAGGAATACAGCACTCGATGTGATTAAATCTAAAATTTTTATTGCGGAATACAAGAACCAAAACGTGGAAGATTTAGTAAATACAGTTGACAGACAAACACAAACTGCAGTAGATACAATAAACATAAAAAATATTTAAGCACAATAGACCCCGATTTACAAAAACTTGTAGATTTATTTTACTTCAAAGCCTATACACAGCAACATATTGCTGATGAATTAAATATGCCTTTAGGAACCGTAAAAACAAAACTAAGACGAGCACTTGAAGAATTAAGAAAATTTTATATTTACTGTAATTCAAATATTGATAGTTCAACTCCCCCCAACTATATGTGTGGCATAAAGTTTAGATCAGAAAATAAAACATATAAAAATCCAATTTTTCAAAATGCTAATTACAAATTTAGACTATTTTTTCTAGCAAAAAGTTGTCTGAACTTTAATATACATATACTTTGTTTATATTAATATTTAAGATTCTAGTAAAAATGAATTATTTTTGCTCCCTTAAATACATTGTACAACAGATGAAAATTGAACAAATTTATACGGGATGCTTGGCACAAGGCTCTTATTTTATCAGTAACAATGGTGAAGCTGTGGTAATTGATCCTTTGAGAGAAAGCACGCCATATATAGAAAAAGCAAAAACAGAAAATGTAACCATTAAATATATTTTTGAAACCCATTTTCATGCAGATTTTGTAAGCGGACATATCGATTTAGCCAAAAAAACAGGCGCTACCATTATTTTTGGTCCTAATGCTAAACCTAACTATGATTGCAAAATAGCAACAGATGGAGAAATTATAAAATTAGGCAATATTAGTTTTAAAGTACTTCATACCCCTGGCCATACTTTAGAAAGCACCTGTTTTCTTTTATTAGATGAAAATGAAATTCCACATAGTATTTACACAGGTGATACACTGTTTATAGGCGATGTTGGCAGACCTGATTTAGCTCAGAAAGCTGGAGAACTGACTAGCCAAGACTTAGCTGGATTACTCTTTGACTCCTTAAGAGAAAAAGTAATGCCCTTGCCTAATAATATTGTGGTATATCCTGCGCATGGTGCAGGCAGTGCTTGCGGCAAAAATATGAGTAAAGAAACCTTTGATTTATTAGGCAATCAAAAACTATATAATTATGCCTTACAAAATAGCTTAAGTAAGCAAGATTTTATTACTGAATTAACTACCAATATAGCACCACCACCATCTTATTTTGCAGACAACGTAAGATTAAACAAACAGGGCTATGCTTCCATAGACAGTGTTATGCAACAAGGATTACAGCCTTTAACTGCTCAGCAGTTTGAAGAGAAAGCCAATTTGCAAAACGCACTCATATTAGACACACGTAAACCTGAAGACTTTGTTAAAGGATTTATTCCCAATAGCATATTTATTGGTATTGATGGCAGTTTTGCACCTTGGGTAGGTGCTTTGATTACGGATATCAATCAACCAATTCTAATTTTAGCAGATGAAAGCAGAGAAGAAGAAGTGATAAAAAGATTAGCCCGAGTAGGTTATGATAATGCGATTGGCTTCCTGCAAGGTGGATTTATAGCATGGCAGAATGCAGGAAAAGAAATCGACTCCATAAGTTCAATTAGCGCTCAGCAATTTGCAGAAACCAATACAACCAATGCAACAACCTTAGACGTTAGAAAATGTAGTGAATACAAACCAGAGCATTTAGCAAAGGCTATAAATAAACCCTTAGATTCTATAAATGAGCAAATGAATGAATTAAATAAATCTGAAAAATACTTTATACATTGCGCAGGTGGTTATAGAAGCGTCATTTATGCTTCTATACTAAAGGCTAGAGGTTTTGAAAATCTTGTAAATATTGAAAGTGGTTATGCTGCTTTAAAACTTACCGAATTGGAGAAAAGTTATTAAACAATCCGAAGCCCCCAACCCCCTCTCCAGATAAGAGGGGGTTGGGGGTGAGGCAAAAAATGCAACAATACAAAATAATTATACTAATAATTCTTTTTTTGAGTTTTAATTGTAAAGCTCAAAACATAATTAGTAGTGATAAAACTTTACCTGTAGTAGGTTATTGGGGAAAAGGCGCTAAATTCAAAATGCAATATTCAAAAACACAAACTAATGTTTCACAAGGCAAATCAAAGTCAGAAACAATTAGCTATAATGCTTTATGGCAAGTGGCTGACTCAACAGCTTTGCATTATATTATTCATTTAACTTATCTTGATTTTAATTTTATAAACCCTTCCGATTCGTTTAATATTTTATTTTTCCAAATGTTTAAAAATGTTAGGGTAAAATACCTAACAAATGAACTTGGTGCTTTTGATTCTATTATAAATATGAAGGAAATAATTGCAAATTGTAGAAAAGGAATAGACCATGTCATTAATAATTACACTTTTGCAAACGCAAAGCATAAAGAGAGTTCAAAACTTAAGCTTTTAGCACTTTTAAATAACACAGACTTATTTAAAAATTCTATCTCAGAAGATCTTTACTTTATGCATTACTTTTATGGTTTACAATACAAAAAAGATGTATCCTATACTTACGATTCTGAGTTACCAAACAATTTAGGAGGCATCAATATTCCATCTAAAAGCGTTTATAAATTAAATTATATTAATAGTGCGACCAATAGAATAAAATTAACTTGTATTACAACACCAGTTGAAAAAAACTTTAAAACAATTATGTATGAATCGCTTGTAAATTATTCAAAACTGTTAGAACTTCCAAAACCGAAAAAAGAGGTTGTTAGCTCATTCTCTTTAATACACAAATGTGAAACTGAAATGTCGCTATTAGATGGCTGGTTTATAAAAACCACTTATTCTAAAATTTTTATTTCAGACACCAATAAATCTACCGAAACCATTAACATTACCTTTACCCCATAATAAAAATTATCAATGCCCACTATAACCTTCAAATTTGAACAAAAAGAAAAACAACCAATAACTGTAGATATCAGCAAAGGCGAAATGATACTTGATGTAGCCTTAGATAACGATGTAAATTTACACCACAATTGCGGTGCAGTTTGTGCCTGCAGCACCTGTCATATTTATATTGAGCAAGGGCAAGAAAGCCTTACTGAAATAACCGACAAGGAAGAAGATTTTGTAGATAGAGCGCGTAATCCTAAACATAATTCTCGCTTAGCTTGCCAATGTATTCTTACAGATGATGAAGATATTATTGTTACTATTCCTGATCAATCGGTTATAATTGGTCATTAGTGTAAATTCAAAATATTACAAATTACTAAAAAAGTAATACGTTTGCATAATATTCTGATGCACAACAAATTAATTTTTAATAGGGGATTTCAAAATGCTGTTTTGAGTTTGGCCGTTAAAACTATAAAACTGAGATATAAAAACTCATTTTTAGGTTTATTTTGGAGTATGCTTAATCCTTTGGCTTTTTTATTAATTTTAATCATTGTTTTTAAGCAAATAAATCATATTGAAAATTTTGCTTTATATGCCCTTAGTGGACTCATATTTTGGAATTTTCTTTCGGCCTCTATTCTGCAAGTTATTACCTCCTTTATTGACAATGCAAGCATATTAAAGTCAATAAACTTAAATCCACTTTGCTTTCCTTTATCTGCTATAGTTTCTGCTATCTTTAATTTATTATTGTCATTAATACCATTTTTTATTATTATGTTTTTTTTAGGTTACAAACTAGATATTAGCATAATTACCTTTATTCCTTTCTTACTTATTACTGCCATATTTATTTTGGGAATTGGTATGCTTTTAGGCACTATCAATGTGTTTTTTAGAGATATTCAATTGTTATGGAATACCATTATTCCAGCATTTTTTTATTTTACACCTATTGCTTACACCCCCGAATTGGTGCCTGAAAGTCAAAGATATCTTTTAAAACTAAATCCATTTTATTATTTTATTGAATCGTTCCATGATATTTTCTACCGCTCACAATTTCCATCTGCTCAAAATATTGGCATTAGCATAATCCTAGCCATTATCAGTATTACATTGGGTTATTATTCATTTACCAAATTGAAAAAAGGTTTTATTTCAAATATATGAGTATGCACACTGAACCAATGATAAAAATGACAGATGTTGACATTTGTTTTTATATTCAGGAAAAAGGACCTGTTTCATTAAAAGAATTTACGCTTAATATAGGTAATTATAAATTATTGCAAAAAAGTTTTGTTTTAAAAAATGTTAATATTCAAATAAACAAAGGTGAATGCTTTGCATTATTAGGCAAAAATGGCTCAGGTAAAAGCACTTTATTAAGAGCCCTTTCTGGCATTATTATTCCTGAAAAAGGCACAATAGAAATACATGGAAAAGTAGCACCATTGTTAGGACTAGGTGTTGGACTAGAACTTGAATTAACAGGAATAGAGAACATAAAACTACTTTGTGCTTTAATGGGCATGAATAAAGCCGAAATTAAAAAAACACTGCAAGATATTATTGAATTTTCAGAACTTGGAGAAGCTATCAATTGGCAAGTAAAACGCTACAGTTCTGGAATGATGAGTAGATTATCTTTTAGTATTGCTATAGTAAAACAGCCCGAAATTTTATTAATAGACGAAGTACTATCAGTTGGAGATTTGGGATTTCAACAAAAATGTCTTAAAAAAATAAACGAAATAAAAGACAATGGGGCAACAATCGTTTTTGTATCACACAATTTTAATGAAGTATTAAATATGTGCTCTAGAGCAGCATTGGTAAATAATGGCACCATAGAATATATTGGAACTTTAGAAGAAGTGGGTGAAATGTATAACAAATTATTTATAGCTTAAAATGAAAAACAAAAGCAGAAAAGATAATTTGCCTAAAAAAATAACCAAAGAATTGGAATACACTTCATTACTGAATGCTGCTAAAAAATATGAAGAACGTATTAAAGAAATTGAAGATAGCACCTATTGGAAATTTTATTTATTTTTAACCAAAACTAAATTAATTTTAACAAGTGATAGCTATTTAAAAAACGATAAATGGCGATTTTTTCAACGTGTAAGATTCCTGATTTCTAAAACAGGAATGATGCTTGTCAAAAAATTTCTGCAACAAATTTACAATCTCATATTTGGTAAAATTAACAATATTATAAAAAGTAATAAAGAACTTAAAAACTCAGATTACGAAAACTATAAAATTAAAAAATTCCCCCGATCAAATGATTTAATTCAAAAGAAAGAAAATATTATTAACTATAAAAAAAAGCCCTATTTCGCTGTTTTAGCAGTTATTAATTCAAGTAATTTTAAATTTTTAAATCAATTTTTAAGTTCGTTAGAAAATCAAATTTACACAAAATTTAATGTTTACTTTATTATAGAAAAAGAAGATGAGCTAATTAATTTTACAATCAATAAAATTACTAAAA
>JABMMZ010000109.1 GCA_013205405.1 Bacteroidota bacterium
GGTAGACGCGCTGGTCTCAAACACCTGTGGGAAACCGTATCGGTTCGACTCCGATCCTGGGCACTATTCTTAAAAGCATTATCGATTCATTTTCGGTAATGCTTTTTTTTATTCTCCAATTCTTACTATAAATTCATTAATTTTGCATTACGTAATGCAAAAATCTGTCGCATTTTATACACTGGGTTGTAAGCTCAATTTTTCCGAAACTAGCACTATTGTTAGGCAGTTAGAAGATAATGGATTTGTAAAAAAAGAATTTACAGATGGTGCAGATTTATATGTTATCAATACTTGCTCCGTTACCGATCATGCAGATAGAAAATGTAAAAAAGTAGTAAAGGAAGCCTTAAAATATAATGCCAATGCATTTATTGTAATAGTTGGTTGCTATGCGCAACTAAAACCCCAAGAAATAGCCAATATACATGGCGTAGATATGGTATTGGGGGCTGCCGAAAAGTTTAATTTGGTGAGCCATTTAAGCAGTTTAATAAAAAAAGAAAAAGCTACTATTTTAAACGAAAACATTAAACAAACCAATGTTTTTATTCCTGGTTTCTCATTAGGCGATAGAACACGCTCTTTTATGAAAGTGCAAGATGGCTGTGATTATTTTTGCTCATTTTGTACCATTCCATTAGCCAGAGGCACCAGCAGAAGCAATACCGTAAAAGAGACTGTTGAGAATGCTATAAAAGTAGCCAATACCAGTATAAAAGAGGTGGTTTTAACAGGTATAAATTTAGGAGATTTTGGTGTTCAACATGGCGAAACTTTCTTTGATTTGATACTTGAATTAGATAAAATAGAAGGAATAGAGCGTTACCGTATTTCTTCTATAGAACCTAATTTATTGATCAATGAGATAATAGAATTTGTAGCCAATTCCAATAAATTTATGCCGCATTTTCATATTCCTTTACAAAGTGGTAGCCCTAAAATATTAAAAGCCATGCGCAGAAAATACGAGCGTGAATTGTATGCCGAAAAAGTACAATTGATAAAAAAACTGATACCACATTGCTGTATAGGTGTAGATGTTATTGTTGGTTTTCCGGGCGAGGGGGAAGAGGAATTTTTAGAAACCTATAATTTTATAAATGGATTAGATATTTCTTATTTGCACGTATTTCCTTATTCAGAAAGAAGTAATACTTCGGCTGCCAAAATGAAAGATAAAGTGCATCTTTATAAACGCAATGATAGAACAGAGATGCTACGCATATTAAGCGAGAAAAAGAAACACGCCTTTTATCAAAGTCAAATAAATACAAACAGTAAAGTGCTTTTTGAAAACGAAGAAAAAGGCACAAAGATGTATGGATTTACAGAAAATTATATTAAAATTGAAGCCGATTACGACCCCCTTTATATCAACGAAACAACTTCCGTATTGCTAACAGGCATAAATAGTCAAGGCTATGCTACTGCAGAAATAAATTACACACAACAACTTATACATGTATCCTAATTTTTATTATATCTTTCAAGATTGGTTTGGCGTTAACTGGCCTCACCTAAAATTAATCAATTCGTTTGGCTTTTTTGTTGCCGTATCCTTTATGTTAGGTTTCTACATTATGAGTATAGAAATAAAACGCAAATATAAATTGGGTATACTAGGCGAAGGTAAAATATTAAAACAAACTGTGGGCAATCCTTTTCCAATGGGAGAGTATGTTTCAAGTGGTATTACTGGTTTTATAATTGGGTTTAAAATTATACCTATGTTATCAGATTTTTCAGTCATAGAAAACGATCCTCAAAAATATATATTGTCTACTCAGGGTAGTTTTGTTTGGGGAATTGTTGTTGCAGCAGCTTTTTTAGGATACAATTATTTTTTAGATAGAAAACAAAGATTGGCAGAGCCTAAAGAAGAATCGCACAAAGTAGATCCTTCGTACCACATGGGTGCTATTACAATGGCGGCATTTATTGGCGGCTTATTAGGATCTAAATTATTTCATATTTTAGAAAATCTATCACAATTTAAAGCAGATCCTTGGGACAGTATTATGTCCTTTAGTGGGCTTACTTTTTTTGGAGGGTTAATAGTAGGAGGTGCTTCGGTATTATTTGTAGCCAAAAGAAAAGGCATCAAATTATTACACATGTTAGATGTTAGTGCACCTGCTATGATGATAGCTTATGGCTGCGGCAGAATAGGCTGTCATATAAGTGGCGATGGCGATTGGGGAATAGTTAATACATCACCTAAGCCTTCTTGGATGAGTACTTTACCAGATTGGCTTTGGAGCTATAATTACCCAAACAATGTCAATAAAGTTTGTAATCCATTTGTAGAAGGAGATCAACAATATTTAGCCAATTCATTTTGCAATTTTGAAACTACGCCTTACCTAGTTTCGCCTGTATTTCCTACACCATTATTCGAAATAATAATGTGTATTGTATTGTTTGCCATTCTTTGGTTTTTAAGAAAACGTTTGAAATTTGCAGGTATATTATTTGGTATTTATTTAATTTTTAGTGGTATTGAACGCTTTTTAATTGAAAAAATAAGAGTGAATACCATTGTTAAATTTGGCATGACCCAGTCAGAAATTATTTCTATAATTTTATTCTTTCTAGGTATTCTTTTAATTATATATAGCTACAAAAGAAAACTACCATTGACACTTAAAAAAGAAATTGGGACACCTATTGAATCTTAATTTAATATGAAAGCTTTATTTTTCTTTTTTTTACTATTTCTTTCTGTTTGCAGCAATGCACAAGTAACTGCTGATACGACTAAAAAAGACACCTCTAAAACAGCCTGTGACATGGTAAAAACTGGGTTTGAGGTAAAAAATGGAGATACTATTCCAGTTTATTTATTAAAAAAATTCAAGGTTAATAAAGAATCGGAAGCTACCCAAGCCGAAAAAGATGCTTTTGCACGCTTAGTGCGCTATGTAAAAAAGGCTTTGCCTTATGCTAAATTAGCTGCTTTCAGAATTCAAGTAATGGAAGATAACCTAAGCTTAATAATTAGTGCTAAAGAAAAGAAAAAATATGTAAAAGCTTGCGAAAAGTCTATAAAAGCGCAGTTTATGGATGACCTTAAAAATTTATATGTAGAAGAAGGGCGTATTTTATTAAAATTAATTCACCGCGAAACAGGAAAAACGACTTTTGATATTATGAAAAATTACAGCGGTTCAATGGAAACTATTTTTTGGCAAACAATGGCCAAAACATACAAAGCCAATATGAAAGACACCTACGACCCTGTAGTGGATTACCGAATTGAAGAAATTATTAAATCTTTAAACTTAGACAATGCCTTACCCCAAAATTAATATTTTAGCCTTTGCTGCACATCCCGATGATGTTGAAATTTCCATATCAGGTACTATGTTAAAACACAAAGCCAATGGCTTAAGTACAGGCATTATAGATTTAACAAAAGGGGAGTTGGGCACCAGAGGTTCGGCCGAAATACGGAAAAATGAGGCAGCAAAAGCTACACAAATTTTAGAATTAGATATTAGAGAAAATTTAGGTTTTGCAGATGGTTTTTTTCAATATACCGAAGATAATCTAAAAGCCATAGCCAAGTGTATTCGAAAATACCAGCCAGATATTGTGCTTTGTAATGCTATATCCGATAGACATCCCGACCATGGAAAAGGTCATAAAATAGTAGCCGATGCTTGTTTTTTATCTGGCTTATTAAAAATTGAATTGCAAGATGAAAACGGCCTTAATTTAGCCCCATGGCGTCCCAAAGCAGTATATGCCTATATACAAGATAATTTTATAGAACCCGATTTTGTAATAGATGTAACAGCGAATTGGGATAAAAGAATGGAAGCCTTGCTGAGTTACGAATCGCAATTTTACAAGGCTAATTCTACCGAACCCAAAACCCCTATATCCTCGCAAGAGTTTTTAAAACACATTGAAGGTCGTTGTCTGCAAATGGGTAGATACATAGGTGTTAAATACGCAGAAGGCTTTAATGTTGTGCGTCCAGTTGGGGTTAATTTATTGACGGATTTGGTTTAGTTTTTTGGCTTTAATAAATATTAAAATTAGCATAATAATTAGAAGCAACCAAGCAGGATAGAAAGAGTAAATTAGTTTTACATTTCTTTTTCTTTAGCATTTTCTTTTTCTTGTTTTATCTCATTTTTATATACTCCTAATATAATTTAACCATCTGGATAAATAATTGGATTTATTTCAATATTATTAGTTGTACGATTTAATTTTTCTTCTCTTTTTCTTTCCTCTTCTTCTATTTTTAATGGTTTGTTAAATATTAAAATTTTATTCAAATGACTACCGTATAACTGACATTTTGATGAATCTATGTAATCCAATACTTTTATAAACATTTCACATTTAGCATCGTCCTTAAAAGTTATTAATACACTATTAGTGGCAAATTATACAATATTAATAACAGCAACTAATTGTCTTATTAAATCTAATTTAACCTTAAAGCTACTGGGGATGCCATTGATATTAATTTTAAAGATAGGGTTTCTAAAATAATCTTCTATAAAATCACTTCTTCCAATCGAATTTTTAGAACGATTTTTCTTATATGAATTTATTTCTATGGCCGTTTCCTTTTGAAAAACCTTACTTTTATCTAAAAATCAAAAGCATAAAATGGGTAATAATAATAATAGGCTTATAATGCACGGGATATAATATATTCGCTTGCTATGTTTTTTAATTACCAATGTGTTTTAAAGATAATTTTATTTTACCTTTTTCCATACCTTTTTGTAAAAGGCTTTTCAACTATTTTTTTAGGATTATAAGTAGGGGCAACGCCAAGTTTTTCAGGCAATGGCAATTTATTAACTTCATATCCAATTAAATTTTCAATATCTAAAAATTTAAATTGTTTAAAATCATTGATAAAAGTAATGGCTTCACCTTTGCTTTCTGCACGGGCCGTTCTGCCAATTCTGTGAACATAATCCTCAGCATCATTGGGTATATCGTAATTAATCACTAAACCAATATCTTCAATATCTATACCTCTAGAAAGAATATCTGTGGCTACTAAAATTTGTAAACTTTTATTTTTAAAATTTCTCAGTACTTCCTCTCTTTCGGATTGTTCTAAATCGGAATGAATAGCTTTGGCTTTAAAACGTTCTCGTTGCAATTCAACCTCTAAAGTTTTTACTTTTATTTTAGTACTAACAAAAATAATAACACTAGAATATTCTTTTTGACTTAAAATATGCTTAATCAATTTGTTTTTCTGATGGTCGAATACCAAATAGGCCGATTGGGTAATGCCAGCAGCAGGTTTCGAAATAGACAAACTTATTTCTTCAGGATTTTTAAGTAATTGATTGGCTAAAGTTCTAATTTTATGCGGCATAGTGGCCGAAAACATTAGCGATTGTCTATCTTTAGGAATATGGGTAATTATTTTAGTAATATCTTCAAAAAATCCCATATCCAACATTCTATCGGCTTCATCTAAAATAAAATGTTTTAAATGCGGTAGTTTAACATAGCCCATATTTAAATGCGCAATTAATCTACCTGGTGTTGCTATAATAATATTAGTACCTTCTAAAAAGGCCTTTTTCTCTTTTTGAAAAACCATGCCATCGCTACCGCCATAAATAGCCATGGTGCTAATTCCAGAAAAATAGGTAAATCCCTGCAATGCTTGGTCAATTTGCAAAGCCAGTTCTCGAGTAGGTACTACAATTAAAGTATTTGTAAAATCGGAAGGCGTTAAAGAAAGCTTGTGTAAAATTGGCAATAAGAAAGCAGCAGTTTTGCCGGTGCCAGTTTGTGCGCAAGCAATTAAATCTTTTCCTGCTAAAATAATTGGTATTGCTTTCTCTTGTATAGGAGTGGCGTTTTCGTAACCCATGCTTTCTATACTACTTTGTAAGCTAGGTTCAAAATTAAATTCTGTAAAGTTCAAATTATTTTTTAAAAAAGACAAAATTAATGTAAATAGCTTAACTACTCATTACACTGCCACAATTAATATCTACCACCTGTCCAGTAATAGCTTTTTGTTTTAGTAAATAATGCACTAAATCAGCAATCTCCTCAGGTTCGGCCATTCTACCTAGAGGCACACTTTGCATGGCTATTTTATGAAAATCTTCTACCGGAATACCCAAACCATTTGCTATGCCTTGCATACCTTCCTTAGCCATATTGGTATTCACCCAGCCTGGACTAATAGCATTTACCAATATGTTGTGCTCAGCCAATTCCATAGCCCAACTTCGCATTAGACCTAGAATACCAGCTTTTGAAGCACAATAAGCGGTGTAGTTTTTTACGCCTAATCTTGCTAAAACGCTAGAAGTTAAAAGGATATGTTTTTCTTTACTTAAATTTTCTTTTAATTGAGGTAAAAATGCATTTACAAACCAATAGGTGCCATTTAAGTTGGTATCTATAATTTCATCCCATCTATCTTCTTCGCCATAGTGGTTCTCGCCTCCAACACCGGCATTTGCTATTATACCATCAATTTGAGAGCCACTAAAAATACTGGATACTTGCTCGCAATTTTCTCTTTCTCTAATATTCGTAGCTATAACCAAGTGATTGCCTTTTGGCATAAGGTTTAGGGTTTCTTCAAGTTTTACTTCATTTCTACCAGCTAAAATAATGGCTGCGCCTTCTTGGGCTAATTTAATAGCTATTGCTCTGCCAATGCCACTGCCGGCTCCACTAATAATATATCTTTTGTCTTTCATGTGGGAAAATATAAATAAGGTCGCAATATAAATAAAATCTTAAAAGTAAAAAGTAGTTTTAAAATTAATTATGGATTAAATGAAAAATAGTAGGGGAATGTATTAGTTGAAAAAGTGAGTTATTATGTCTAAATTATAAAATAAACAATATATATAAAGTTTTATAAAACAGTATATTATGTAATTTAACTAAATAATATATTTAGATATATAATGTATTAGATTTATTCCTTGTGTAATGCTATAAAAGATATTATTATTAAATATTAAGAAGCTTTCGGGCTTGCTGCTCTAAATATCAATTGATTAAGTTAAATTACAGTTAGAAAAGGTGTAATCTTGAGTTGGGATATCTTTGTAACGGTACTTAAATTTCTGAAAATATTTTAATAAAATATTGTTTTTCAATAACTTATATATATTTTACAAACGTAAAATACAGTATTTACAATTGTAAAGAAGGTAATTTACGTTTGTAAACAACTTGTTTTACAAATGTAAAGTCTATGTTTTACATTTGTCAACATGATAGAAGATAAAATATTGATAATTTTTAACCGTTCTGGATTAAGTAGAACAGATTTTTCAAATAAGCTTGGAATAGCAAATGCAGTACTTTCTCACTTAGCTAGTGGAAGAAATAAAGCCAGTTTAGATTTAGTTATAAATATCCTTACTTATTTTCCTGATATAAGTGCAGATTGGCTTATATTGAACAAAGGTGAGATGCTACGGTCTCCTTTAGAAAATAATGCTGATAAGATAAAACTTAATTTATTGGATTATTTAAATAAGATAACACATGCTAATAACTTAACACATGAAAAAATAAAGAATTTAGAAACTGAAATACAGAATATAAAGGATTAAAAATCGTATATATTAGCTTAAGCAATTAGAATAAAGATGCTTGTTTGATATTTAAGATATGGGAATAAAACAATTCACTGAACATTTTCTGAGCCCTAGCTAAATACACTTTATCTACACTGTAAATTACACTGGTTTTATAGTTTTTGCCATTTACCAAATTAGCCGATCTTAGTTCACTTAAGTGCTGAGATACAGTGCTTTGACTGAGAGGTAGCTTATCGACTATCTGCTGACAAGTCTGATCATTTTTGGCTAATAATATTTTAATTATTCTAATTCTGGCAGGGTGCCCAAGGGCTTTACATACTATACTTAAATCTACTTCAGACGGTTCAAATAAAGATTTCTTACTCATTGCCATATCTTGCAAAGATAAGTGATAAAAAATATAACGCAACTTGTTTTATTCAAATAATTGAATAAAACTTTTTTTAATATTTTAACGTTTCATTTTCCATCGTCTATGGCTCCAAACCCAAAATTCTGGCTTAGCTTTAATATTTGATTCTAATTTTAAGGTATGGCGTTCAGTAATATTAGACGTTAACTTGGGATCTTCTGTAATATATTCAAGTAAACAACTATAATATCCTCTTTTATAGCATGTTATAGAAGAAAAAATGACAGGTAAATTATACTTTTTAGCTAGTTTTTCAGCACCAGGAAGTACTGCAGTTTCTTGATTTAGAAAATTTACCCAAATACTGCTTTCTTTATGACTTGGAGATTGATCGGCAATTAATACCAAAAGAAAAGGCCGCTTACTTTCTGCCATTGCTCTTGGAATTTTTTCCATCGGAATCATATTAGTGCCAAATTCTGATCTAGACTCAAACATCATTTTATCGAACTGTTTATTTGTCAATGGTTTGTATGCTCCTAATATTTCATTTTCTGCTAGTAATGGAGTGCCTTTACACATTAATTCCCAATTGGCATAATGACCCATTACAACAATAGCGCTTTTACCATCTTTATACAATTTCTCAAAAACCTCAATATTTTCATATTTTAATCTTTTTAAAATACTTTTTTTACTAATCTGAATGGCTTTTAGAGATTCGATAATTAAATCGCAGAGATAACGATAGTATTTTTTTTCTATTACAAGACGCTCATCATCTGTTTTTTTTGGAAAAGAGTTCTTTAAATTTTCTCGCACTACTTTTAGTCTGTAACTAGCTACCTTGTATAGTAAAATATAAAGAATATTGGATATTAAATATAAAACTGAAAAGGGAAGCAAGGCTATTAACTTAATAAAAACAATACCTAATTTAGTAAAGAAATATTTCATTTTGTTTTTAACTACTTGTCTTTTTAGTATATACTTTGCAATAATAATGCTTTTAAAATGTCTTTTTGATTTTCAAAATCTTCATCTGAAGAATAAATCCATTTTTTTAAGACCTTAGTTTCCGTAAATTATGTCAAATTTAAAATTATCCTCAGAAAAATGAAGATATAAAAGGCTAAATAAAGTTTATCTTTTTTTGGCGATAAACTATTAAAAACCAATAAACCTTGGTATGTAAAAAAGGCACACCAAACTTAAATTCTTCTAATCTAGAAGTGGTGTTATCTTTAATTAAAAAGTATAATTTTAAAAATGGCTCATGTAGGTGCTCAGGCGAATCTAAAACATATTGTTTTGTTTTATTTTGAATCCTTTAGCTTATTTTATATACCTAAAATCGTGACCTGATTTTAAATTAATAACAAAATGATACATTAACTCTATTACTTTTTCAACATCTTCTTTACTTACCGTTTCAACAGTGGTATGCATATATTTTAAAGGTAAAGAAATTAAGGCTGATGGAACACCTTCGCCACTGTATGCAAAACTTTCGGTATCTGTTCCTGTACTTCTGCTGGCTGCAGCTCTTTGAAATTTAATTTTGTTTTTATTAGCCACTTGAATAATCATTTTTAAAAGATTATTTTGAACAGCAGGACCATAAGTTAAAACTGGACCTAAACCACATTTTTGGTCACCCTGTTTCTTTTTATCATATAATGGCGATGAAGTATCATGGCAAACATCTGTTACAATTGCCACATTTGGTTTAATTTTTCGAGATATCATTTCAGCACCACGCAATCCGATTTCTTCTTGCACAGCATTTACCAAATAAAGACTAAAAGGCAATTTTACTTTATTTTCTCTTAAGCGTTTAGCCACTTCAGCTACCATATAGCCCCCAATGCGGTTATCAAGTGCTCGTCCCGTTAAGTATTTTCCGTTAAGTTCAGTTAATTCATCCTGAAAAACAGCCACACAACCCACATGTACTCCCAGTTTTTCAACTTCATCTTTTTTAGAACATCCAATATCTATAAAAATATTATCAGAAGTAGGTACTATGTCTTTGTCTGAGGTACGCACATGAATAGCAGGCCATCCAAAAACGCCTTTTACAAGTCCTTTTTCAGTGTGAATATTTACCCGCATAGAAGGTGCAATGATATGGTCAGAGCCACCATTACGCGCAACATATATATAGCCATCATCTGTAATATATTTTACAAACCAAGAAATTTCATCTGCGTGGGCTTCTAGAACTACCTTGTATTCTTTTTCTGGATTAATAATAGCAGCTACCGAACCGTAATTATCGGTAATATAGGTATCAGAATATTGTTTCATATATTCTAACCATATTTTTTGCCCACTTGTTTCAAAACCAGTAGGAGAAGCATTATTTAAATATTCTTCTAGAAATTTTTTACTCTTTTTGTCCATAAATTAAAATGGCAAATCATCATTAGTTCCTTCAGCACCAAATTCATTTGATTCATCCATTACAGGTGGCGCTTGACTGGTAGATGAAGTCATAGAATTATTCGAGTTGTTATTATTTGCGCCTGCAGTTTCAATTTTCCAAAATCTTAAATCAGTATACCAACGGTTATTATATTCTCTACTTTCTGCATTTAAAGAACATTTAACATTGGCACCGATTTCAAATTTTTTCAAATCTTCAACACCATTTGCCCAAGCACTAATACATACTTTCTTAGGGAATTTATCTTCTGTTTCTATAATAAACTCTTGTTTTTGCCAATTACCTCTGTCTGTGCTGCCTGTTACAACATCTAGTTTTTTGATTATTTTTCCTGAAATTTCCATATGAATGCAAACCTACAACAAAAAAAAATTACTATTTCCACAAGTTTCGCAATCTTTATAATTTAATTTGGAATATTTCGATTAGAAGGTTTAATTTGCATAGAATGGAAGACCAAGGTTTAATATATCTTTATAATTTAAATAGTTTTTTAAAATCTATAGATAATAATTTATATACCCTTAAGTTAGAGAAATTTCCTTTTACAGGTAATATAGGAGCACATTGTAGGCACATTATTGAATTTTACACTCAGTTTTTAAATTTTTATAAAACTAAAACATTAGATTATGATGGCAGACAAAGAGATTTATTATTAGAATCTGATATTGACACTGCAAAAAGCAAGATACTAACAGTGATTGAAGTTCTTGAAAATCAAAATTTTAATAGTAATACTGTTTTAAGTCTTTTGAATAATGGTCAATTATCTTCAACCACCATAGGTAGAGAGCTTAACTATTTAGCAGAGCATAATGTGCATCATATGGCTATTATTAGAATTCTAGCAGAAACCATTCCTTTTGATTTTTCTGAAATTGCACAATTTGGTATTGCTGTATCTACAAAAGGTCACCGTATTTCTGAGAGTTAGTATTTATGTGTATTGTGTCGTTTGTAATTGATGAAAATAAAGCAATCGTTACTTTTAATAGAGATGAAAATAGACATAGGTTAACTGAAAAAGTAGCTTGGTATAAGGGTGAAATGCATAATTATTTTTGCCCGATAGATAAAGTTGGACAAGGCACTTGGATAGGCACCAATAGAAAAATAGTAGCAACTTTACAAAATGGTGGATTAAAAAAACATACTAGAACCTTGCCTTACAGATTGAGTAGGGGTTTAATTCTTAAAAAAATTCTAGAGACCAATGATATAGAATCTTATTTAAATAAAAATTATTTATATAACGTTGAACCATTTACAATTTCTATTCTTAAAATTGAAAATAAAGAATTCAGCATTTACAGATTTGATGGTGAAAATATGGCGATAGAGAAAAAGAACCTAATAAATACAAGTATAATTTGTTCAAGCACTTTATATAATGAAAATGCTATCGAAAATATTCGGATTGAATTTGATAAAATAGAAAAAAAAACAGCAGCTAATTTATTCAATTTCAATGAAGAATTTTCCATAGGGAAAGCCAAAAATAATTATACCAATTTAGCTGAAACTGTTAGTATTACTCAATTTATAATTGAGGAAACTAAAATAACTTATACCAATTTCGATCCAATAAACAGTACAAAAGAAAGCTATGAAATCTAAATTTTTGATTAAATGCTTTAATTTTGAGTATTGGCCTATGTTGGCTTTTTACATACCATTATTTCCTTATTTTCTAATAAAAGGATTGTTGAGAGGTCAATTGTTTTATTTCACAAATGTCAATCCGGGGATTGATAAATATGGTGGTCTTTTTTTCGACTCTAAAAACGAAATTGACAAAAAAATCCCCCAAGTATACAGGCCAAAAGCCATTTTAGTTAATCCATTTAGTAGCGATATTGAAATTAATAATTTCATAGAAAGTTTAAACTTAAAATTACCACTTATTCTAAAACCAGATAGTGGCGAAAGAGGTAAAGGTGTTGTAAAAATTGAGTCTAAAGAAATTTTATTTAAACATTTAAGTGGCGTTAAATCTCTGAACTTACTCCAAGAATATATTGCCTTGAAGTTAGAATATGGGGTATTTGTTTATTTCTGTCCCAAAGAGTTAAGTTATAAAATAAGTTCATTAACAGAAAAAATATATTTTACCGTAATTGGTGATGGAAAAAAATGCATTTCGGAATTGGTATTAGAAAATAATAGAGGCATCGTTTTTTATGATATTTTAAAAGAAAACAGCAGTTTAGATTTCAATATTGTACCTGCAAATAATGAAATTATAACTATTCACACACATGGAAATCATTGTAAAGGAACTCGGTTTATAAATAGAACTAATGAAATTACGCCTACAATGATAACTAAATTTAATACATTAATGTTAGAAATAGGAGAACTTAATTATGGTAGATTTGATTTAAAAGTCAATGCTTTTTCCGATTTAGAAACCTTTGAAAATATAAGCATAATTGAGTTTAATGGCATTTCAGCAGAACCAATACATTTATACGATAAAAGTTTTAATTATATTTGGGCATTACAAACTTTTATAAGCCATTGGCAGCATTTAGATAAGCTTTCAGTTTACATGAAAACACAAGGGTACAAAGTAGCTAAATTTAAAGACATATTTTTTAAAATAGTAGAATTATTTATTCAGAAAGTAATCTACTAAACAATCAGATTTATCTTTTGAATCTTTCAAATATTTCTTCTAGACATTATTTTATATCTATTAAAGCCTTAGGCAATAATGAGTTGTTTAATTTTATTAAGCAACAGTTTAAAAAGATAGATATTTCTATCAACTCCATTTAATGTTATATTTTAGCTATTCTATGTTTGTCTTATAATTAATATTATGTTAAGTAAAATTATAATAAGAAAAGGGGAACGTATGTTCCCCTTTTCTTATTATAATTATTCTTTTAGCATTGTTGCTTTCTGCTCATTGTATAAAGTGTTATACTTTTGAGTATTAGGTGTATCAGCAATTTTTTTTGATAAACCGCGCATTAATTTTAAGATAGTTAATAAGTCTTGACCAGATTTTTCTCCACTCAATCGCACAATTTCCATTTTTTCAATGGCTTGTTTATAAACTACTTTATAAATATCGGTTAAAGCTTTTTTAGATACAATATTTTCCTCATTAATTGCTTTATCAAAAACTGAATTAGCAGAATCTACTAAGATAGATGCCATATTAAAATTATATTCCACATTATTTTCATCCATCGTTAAAGCTTTAGCATAATCATTAAAAGCTTGAGAGAAATAATAAGTTGTAGATTCTTTTTTTTCTAGTTGCTTTTCTTTAAGCACTTGGTATGTTACACCTCTATTAAAGTAATAAATGGCATCACTAGGTTTTTCTGCAATTGCGGTATTTAATTTTTGAATTAATCCAACACTATTTCCTCGTTCAATATCTATATTAATTTCGTATTTCAAAAATTCAGATGCTTGGTCTTCAAATTTTAATCTTCCTGCTTTCAAAACTTCTAATGCCTTATCATATTGGTCTTTTTTAGTATAAATATTGGCTAAATTTAAAAAAATACTCGCATCTTTATAGCTTGAATTAGTTAATTTTTCTAAATACACTATTTGCTTATCCTCTAAGCTATCTAATTGCGCTGAATTTAAGCAAATTATATAAGTTTTTTCAATAGATATTTTACCTTCTAATTTTCTATCATTTGCATCGTCTATTTTTACTAAATTTTGAACAAAAGTCACATAATTTTCTACCTGCGTAAAGTTGTCTTTTATAGAAGAAGCTTCCTGAGAAGCATTATAGCAATTGATGGCAGCACTTGGCACAAAACTAAGCGCAGCATCTTTATACCTTTTTATTTCAGGTGCTGAAAAAGAAAAGAACTTATTCAAAGCTTCACCGCCTTTAAAAGCAGCCTCTTTATCTAAAGCTCTCACTTTTGCATCTTCACTTTCTGCAATAATAGTATAAACAGCACCTTTAACGTACCACATTTGTGGACTATTAATCGTTTCAGGATGCAATGCAGCTTTATCTATATCATATTTTGCTTGCACAATATCAGATGAATATCCTGTTTCGGCAGAGTTTACCAGTTTTTTTTGAGCAAATATTTCAGTTGTGTTCAGCATAAATGCAGCTACCAAACTTAAAATTACACTTTGTTTTTTCATTTTTTACAATTGGGTTTATAGTTATTATTCAATTCTTATGCCATTTATTTTTCATAATCACTATCCTCATCGCTATTGTCTTCTGCGTCATCTTCCGAATCTTCCGCTTCATCATCGCTATCTTCAGTATCATCATCTGCAGTGTCAGAATCACTATCTTCAATTACAGGATTTTCAATAATAATTGGATTACCGTCTTCATCTATAGTAGGCGCAACAGCAATTGGATTTCCATTTTCATCATACAGCTCTTCATCTTCTTCTACTGGTGTTACAGCCAATGAAGCAATAGCATCGTTATTTTTAATGTTAATTAATTTAACACCTTGCGTTGCTCTACCCATGGTTCTTAAGCTATCAACACGCATTCTAATGGTTAAACCGGATTTATTTATAATCATTAATCCATCTTCGTCATTAACATTATTAATAGAAATTAAATTGCCTGTTTTTTCAGTAATTTTTAAGGTTTTAACACCTTTTCCTCCCCTTCCAGTTACTCTGTATTCATCCTCTCCTGTTTCTGGATCAACCAAGAACGAGCGTTTGCCATATCCTTTTTCTGATACCACTAAAACGGTTGCTGTTGCCAATTGGTCTTTATCAATGGCCAACATTCCTATTACTACATCATTTTCGTTTTCAAGCGTTACTCCTTTTACACCACTGGCGTTTCTTCCCATTGGGCGTACTAGTTTTTCATTAAAACGAATGGCTTTACCAGATTTTTTAGCCATAATAATTTCACAATTACCATTGGTTAAACGTGCTTCTAATAGTTCATCGCCTTCTCTTACTGTAATTGCATTGATACCATTTGAACGTGGACGGCTATAGGCTTCTAAAGTTGTTTTTTTAATAATACCTTTTTTAGTGCATAATATAATATTGTGTGTATTTAAGTAATCAGGGTCTTTAAGGTTTACAATATTTAGGTAAGCTTTTATTTTATCATCTGGCGGTATAGCTATCAAGTTTTGTATTGCTCTTCCTTTGGTAGTTTTGCTTCCTTCTGGTATTTCGTATACTTTCATCCAGAAGCAACGTCCTTGCTCGGTAAAGAACAACATATAATTGTGGGTATTGGCCACAAATAAATGTTCTACAAAATCTTCGTCTCTATGCGATACACCTTTGTTTCCTCTACCACCTCTGTTTTGTTCTTTGTATTCGTTTAAGCTAGTGCGTTTAATATACCCCATGTGCGAAATTGTAAGTACTACACTTTCATTTGGAATCATATCTTCTATGTCTATTTCGCCTGCACTATGCTCTATTAAAGTTTTTCTATCATCGCCATATTTCTCTCTCATTTCAAGCAATTCATCTTTGATGATTTGAAATCTCATAGCTTCATCATTCAATATAGATTCTAAATAAGCAATCACTTTCATTAATTCGTCAAACTCATCTTTTATCTTTTGACGTTCTAAACCAGTTAAACGCTGCAATCTTAAATCTAAAATTGCTTTAGCTTGAATTTCTGTTAAGCCAAATTTGCTAATTAAACCTTCTTTAGCTTCTTCACCATTTTTAGAACTTCTAATTAATGCGATTACTTCATCTAGGTGATCAAGGGCTATTAATAAACCTTCTAAAATATGTGCACGTTTTTTAGCTTCTTCTAAATCATATTTTGTTCTGCGAACTACTACTTCGTGGCGATGCGCAACAAAATGCTTTATCATATCTTTCAGATTCAGCATTTCTGGTTTGCCATTCACCAAGGCAATATTATTTACAGAGAAAGACGATTGTAAAGAAGTGTATTTATACAATTGATTAAGTACCACATTAGCTATAGCATCTTTTCTTAATTCAAAAACTATACGCATTCCTTGGCGACCACTTTCGTCTCTTATAGCAACTATACCGTCTATAACCTTTTCTTGCACCAAATCTACCGCACGGGTAATAATTTGATTTGGCATTACTTGGTAAGGTACTTCTGTTACAATTATCAATTCTTTACCATTGCCAAAAGGTTCAATTTCAGTTTTACCACGCATTAATATGCGGCCTCTGCCAGTTTCAAAGGCATTTTTTATACCATCCACCCCATAAATAATAGCACCTGTAGGAAAATCAGGTCCTTTAATATGAGTCATTAATTCAGAAATTTCAATATCTTTGTTGTCAACATAAGCTACTGTGGCATCTATGGCTTCGCGCAAATTATGTGGCGCCATATTTGTAGCCATACCTACTGCAATTCCTGAAGCACCATTTACCAATAAGTTTGGTATTTTAGAAGGAAGAACAGTTGGTTCTTTTAAAGAATCATCAAAATTTGGTCTAAAATCTACAGTGTCTTTCTCTAAGTCATTCAGCATTTCTTCAGCTATTTTCCTCAATCTAGCTTCCGTATAACGCATGGCTGCAGGCGAATCGCCATCTATAGAACCGAAGTTACCTTGTCCATCTACAAAAGCGTATCTTAAACTCCAATCTTGCGCCATACGTACCATTGTATCATAAACCGAACTATCTCCATGAGGATGATACTTGCCCATAACCTCTCCTACAATACGCGCACTCTTTTTATAAGGTCGGTTGGGCGCTAATCCCAATTCTGTCATTCCAAATAACACCCTACGATGCACTGGTTTTAAACCATCTCTAACATCAGGTAAAGCTCTACTTACAATTACTGACATCGAGTAATCGATGTAAGCTGATTTCATTTCTTCCTCAATATTTATCGTAATAATACGTTCAATACTTTTTTCTTCTAAGTTCTCGTCCATTTATATTTATTTGCTATAAGCCTGCAAAGTACAATAAAATAATGGATAATAAAAGGTTCTATTCAACAATCTTTTAACATAATTAACAAGCGAAATTATTGAATTAATGAATGGTTTAATTGTTGATATTTTATGTAAAATAATAAACATGATTTTACATAAAAAACGCCTTGCAACAATTTACAAGGCGGTTTTTTTTAAGTAAAATTTAGGCTAGTCTATTTCTAGAACTTCTACTTTACCTAAACCAAGTTTATTTAGCCCATCAATAACTTTTAAATCATCGCCCACTACCATAATCAGTAATGTATCCACATTAAAGTATTTTTTTATTAACGTATTCACTTCTTCTTTGGTAATATTTTTTACTATTTCTGCACGTTTGTCGTTAAAGTTTTTATCTATATTTAAGGTAATTATAGTGCTCAAAAAGCCTAATTTATCTCCTGGACTTTCATATTTCAAAGCATCAGAACCAATTAAAGAGCGCTTGGTAAATGCTAATTCTTCGTCTGTAATACCTAGTTCTATGTATTTTTTAAGTTCAATTAATATTTCACTGATAGCACTATCTGTTGAAAGAGTTTTAAAACCACCGCTAATAGTAAATACACTTGGATTATTATATCCATTTGATCTAAAACCAGAATTTACGCCATATGTCCATCCTTTGTCTTCACGTAATTTTAAGTTTAATCTAGAGTTAAAATTACCACCAAATGCATAGTTAGCTATTGTTGCTTTAAAAAAATCATCATATACATCATATGCCATACTTCTATATCCAATTGCGATATTTGATTGTTTTGCGTAATCTTGATTTACTAAATATATTTTAGTTTTTTGAGCTTCAGGAAATACTGTAAACACAGGTAATGTCAAATTTTTATTTGGCAATTTATTTAAGAATGCTAAATTTTCTTTCGCAGTTGCTTCACTTACCTCACCAACAATAACAACATTCGTTAAATTAGAAGTTATGAAATTAGTATAAAAATATTTTAAATCCTGCATAGTAATGCTTTTAAAAGCTTTGTAATCAGATGCCGCATTTACTCCTATTGGATTTTCAGAACCCAATAGCATAGATTTAAACTTTTTACTACCAAAGCTAGTTGGTGTTCTATTGCTCTGCGCTATTCCTTGTAGGGTAGATTTTTTATCCTTCTTAAATGCTTTTTCATCAAATGAAGGATTCATTAACATATCTTCTAAAATGGCCATTGTTTCTTTCATTTTATCTGCATAAAATGTAGCAAAACAATTTATTAAATTGCCTCCACCGTTAAATGAAACACTGCTGCCTAAATCTGCTAATTTTCTATCTAATTCTTCTACTTTAACACTTTTTGTGCCTTCATTCATTAGACCTGCAAGAAATGCAGCAGTTCCATTTTTTATTTTTCCAGTTTCAAATAAATGTCCTCCCCTAAAATCTATCATTAAAGTTGTACGAGGGGTTTCTTTGTTGGAAGTACCAATAATTTTTACGCCATTTTCTAAATTTATATTGTACATAGCTGGAGCAACCGCTGGCTTAGAAGCAGCAATTGTAGGATGTATTTTTCTATCAAAGCCATCAATTTCCAATGGGGCTTTATAGAAAGTATTTTTATATTTAAAATTATCTATTTTTTCTGAAAGATAAGGATTTATACTTTTATAAGGTTCAATCTTAGCAGTATAGTCTTCTACATATTTACGATCTGGAGCAATTGTAACTGATACAAAATTTTTATCCTTTAAATATTTTTTAAACACCCGCATAACGTCTTGTTTAGTTACTTTTTGATATCTATCAATATCATTTTGTAAGTTAAAATCTCTTCCTGGTAATAAATATTCATATATTGACAATACGGTAGACTTGCTAGCTACTGTTTCTAGTATACCATAATAAGAAGTCACAAAACCTTTTTTTACTCTTTCTAAATCACCATCAGTTATACCTTCTTTTTCAAATAAAGAAAATACTTCTTTCAGTGTATCTCTAATATCTCTTTCCGTTAATCCTCCAAATTTTGTTGGATAAGTTACAATTCCAAAATTAAATTCGCCTGCTATTTCTGCTGAGGAGTTAAAGCATTGAGCTTGTAAGTTAAATTCATTCTCAATAAATTTTCTGTACATTAATGAACTTCTAGAACCGCTTAATAATTGTCCTAGAATATCTAAAGCTGGCTCATCAGCATGGAATGAAGGAACAGATGGATATGTGATGCTTGTATAAGGAACATCTACTTTTGCTTCAAAGCTTCTAATTTTAGATTCTGTTAAATTGGCAGGTTTTTTCTCTAATGGTGGAACTTCAGCACCTCTATTAATAGCATTAAAATATCTTTCAACCATTTTAATGGCTTCTTCTGTATTAACATCTCCACTTATTACTAAAGTAGCATTGTTGGGTCCATAAAAGCGTTTGAAAAAAATCTCTAAATCTTCTGATTTTGCTGAATCTAGGTCATCTATATAACCTATGGTTTGCCAACTATATGGGTGTCCATAAGGATAAAGTGTCTCGTCTTGTACTTCTGGCAACATACCAAAGCCATCAGCATAACGTTCGTCTTTTTCGTTTTTTACTGTGCTACGCTGTACTTCAAATTTTTTAGTAGTGTAAGCAGGCAATAAAAAACCCATTCTATCTGCTTCTAACCACAAAGCTGTTTCTAGCATATTGCTTGGCATAGTTTCAAAATAGTTTGTTCTATCTCTATTGGTAGTTCCATTCATTTGGCCTCCACTCTCTTGTACTATTTTAAAATGCTCTTCATCATTTACATTTACTGAGCCTTGAAACATCATGTGCTCAAAGAAATGCGCAAATCCTGTACGTTTTACTGTTTCTCTGTTTGAACCAACGTGATAAGTAACTTCAACATGCACAATAGGATCACTATGATCTTCGTTAATTAAAACTGTAAGACCGTTATGCAATTTGTACTTAGTATAAGGAATTATCAATTTTCCTGGCTCTGCTTCTACTTTTTTTACCAAAACAGCTGATTTTGGATTAAAAGTTGCAGTAGTAGCGATAGTAGTAGTAACTGGAAATGCGGGTACCACAGCCGGATTGGGTTTTACAGCACTTGGAGCTGGCGCTAATGTTTTTGGTTTAGGCTTAGGTTTAACACCTTGAGCATTTAGTGCTGTAAAAGACAAACTTGCCAATACCACAGAAAGTAATAAGAGTTTTTTCATTCTTTATATTATTTAAAAATTATTCAAAAAAAGGTCAAATAGAAATTATTGGCACAATTTTATCGTCAAAAATAAGAGATTGTTAGATTAAATAAGAAGTAATTTATATTTGCATATTGATGTTTCCCCAATTAAATAGTTTTAAATATTTCGCTACTCTTTTACTATTATTGAGTTTGATGCCTGTTCGTAGTCAAAATCAAACGAATAATTTCGGTAAAGAATTTCGTTTTATGTTGCTAGAAAATTACGCTGCACCCGATAAAGTGTCCTTTGCTGTAAGTTTTGAAGTAGTGCCAGCCACTATAAAATTGAGTATTTATACTACAGGTTTAAATTTTATTAATCAAACAGTTTATGCGCAGGATACTATTTTTAATATAACACTCAATGCTTTTACAATGGTAGACAAAGCAGAGGAAACCGTTAGAAATATAAGCTTATTAGCTACCAGCAATCAAAATTTTAGTTTGTATGCTATGAATCATACCTTTGCAAGTACCGAAATTGCAAGTATAATTCCAACCGAAAGAATCCCTTACAATCCAATTTATTATGTCAATACATATAGAGGCGATAGAAATAATGGAAGTTTAATTGGTGTTTTAGCTATTGATGATAATTGTAGAATTAATATTTTACCAACTGCAGAAAGTGATTTTAGAAACAGATTGGCTAATGTACAATATGCTATTAATCTTAGAAAAGGGCAAATGTATATGATTAAAGCTGTGGATACGCAATCTTTTGCGGGTACAAAAATTTGGAATTCAAATGGTTGTAAACGTTTTGCTGTTTTTGAAGGTTCTCGTTCTTCTTTTGTTAATTATAATAATGGAACTTGCCAGGGGAATGATCATTTATACAATCAATGTAGACCATTGCAATATCTTGGAAAAAGTTTTACAACCCTCCCTTTTCAAAATTTAAATGGCGGATATTTGTATCAAGTAGTTTTTACAGAAAACAATACAGAACTTTTTATTGATGGTATTTCTCAAGGTTTTTATAATGCTAGAGATGTGAAACTTTTTAATAACACAAACAATACAAGTGTTTGTTTGGATGCTGATAAGCCAATTTCTGTAATTCAATTAATGAAAAGTGCCAACTGTAATGGGAACATTATTGGTAATCCAAGCATGATGACGGTTTTGCCAGATAAACAGCTATGTCAAAAAGTACAATTTAGTTTACCTACTACTTTAAATTTAAGTACATCGTCTGTTATTGCTACCGAATTTTATCTTGGAATAGTTTGCCCAAAAGGAACTTTATATAGCTTACAATTAAATGGTTTAAAAATAGATACCTCAAAGTTTAATTACTTATGCGAAAATGCTATTGGTAATATAAAACTAAATGCATCTTTAGCCTACAAATTAACATCCTCAAAAGGTTTTTTAGCCTACATGTATGCGAGTGGCAAGGACGAAAGTTATGCTACAGAAATAGGCGGTGGTTTTGAAAGTAAGTCAACGGAATTAATAGTCATGCCTAATATTACAAGCACTTGTGATACAGGTTATCAATTTCAGTTTAAAGTAAAATCTGATTCTGCGGCCTCTTTCAATTGGCATTTTGGAGACGGTACCACTAATACTGGAGATAGTGTTTCGAAGTCTTATTTTAAAATAGGAAATTTTAAACTTAAAGTAATTGCCAATTATAATGGAAATGTGGGCTGTAAAACCGATACTTTTTATAAAGATATTAATGTTTATAGTAGACCTTATTTAAAATTAGGAAAGGATACAACGCTATGCAATGGGGATATTTTTGTATTAAAACCATTAACAAAACCAAAAGTAAGTTTTAAGTGGAAGGATGGTTCAATTTCAAATACATTTGCTTCCGGAAAATCTGAAATTGTAAGTTTAACATTAAAAGATACAAACAATTGTGAATTTACGGATACTATTCAATTAACTTTTATAAACTGTGACACTAATAATCTTAAACTACCAAATGTATTTACACCTGGTATTCAAGACGATAAAAATGATGAATTTGAGGCGGAGTTTACAGGATTTACAAAAATAACAGGTTATATTTACAATCGATGGGGCGTTTTGGTATATACTTTAGATTACCCAAATAAGCCTTTTTGGAATGGATGTGTAAATAATGAAATTAGTAATCCTTGTTCAAGTGGCACCTATTATTATATGTATGAATTTACAAATACCAAAACAAGATTTTCAAAGAAAGTAAATGGGATTGTACAATTAATAAGGTAATACTATCTTATAATTCTGAAACAAAAACCAAATTCTAAAGCGTAACCCGTAATATTAGTTTTATAACCTTGTCCAAATGTATTTCCTTTTAAATCTTTAGGAGAACTATCGGCAGAATATACACTCGCCATTCCCAATACTCCTAATCTTTTCAAAAAGTAATAACGTGCATTTATGCCTGCTCTTATAATTCCACCATTGGCAACATATTTATCCTCTTTTTCTTTAAGTGTAACGCCAAAGCTTCCAATTGATGTGTAAAGTGAAACGTCTAAATTTCTTCTAACAAATGCATGGTAATTAATATCAAATGTTAATTCTGAAGTTTTGGCTACTAAATTTTTATTTAGAGGTGTTTCACCATTTATATTGTAAAATGTTTTAGGATTGATATCAAATAAATCGCTACCACTGCTAAAACCAATACCAAATCTATTGCTAATGCCATATTCAAAAAACAATGGATCTCTAATGCCATCCATATTTACATTTTTGCATATTTTACCAGTACTTATTTCTGTAGTTGTATAATTAGCATTAGTATTGCCTCCTGATATACTTACTAATAAAGTTCCTTTTTTAAATACATGCTGTGCATTGACAGAATTAATGAATGTTAAAAACAAACCAAACGTTAAAATTTTAATGCTTTTTGTCATGATTATTATTTTTTAGTTAAATAAATGTAGTTGATTTTAATAAAATTGCAATGAAATTATAATTTATTTAAGCCTTTTTTTGTTTTCAGTTTTCTTTTAGAAAGTATTTTTTTTTTCCTCATTGCATTTTACATTTATTTCATTGTTAGAAGTTTTTATACCATCATGACCAATCGTTTGAATCATAATTTTAAGAGTTTTAGATTCATTAAAGGTGACGATATAGTTTATATTAATTTCTAACATCTGACTATGAGAATGGTAGTTTTTAGTAAATAACTGAACTGAGTTATCAGCGGAATCTTGAATAATTAATAAAATTTCATGCAATGATTCATTAGCCTTTACAATTGCTAAAACACTTATTGTATCTCCTTTTTGAAATACTTTATCTATCAATGGTTTTTTAAATAGAACATTTACTTGAGCATGAGTTACATAAGCCATACTCATCAGTAGAAAAACACATATTTTCTTAATATCTAACATAATAATTTTATTTTTAATGCAAATTAAACAGAATTCATTAAATAAACAGTAATATTTAATATTATTTTAGAAATTAATATTACTTTAGCCATGTTTTTTTTACAATGCTATCAACGGAAGAAGTTTTATTAAAATATTTTGGACATAATGCCTTTAGGGATTTGCAAAAAGACATTATTTCTAATGTTTTGGAAGCCAAGGATACCATTGCTCTTTTACCTACAGGTGGTGGCAAATCTATTTGCTTTCAGGTGCCTGCGCTTATGCTCAATGGCGTTTGCATTGTAATATCTCCTCTTATTGCTTTAATGAAAGATCAGGTAGAAAACTTAAAAGCAAGGGATATAAATGCAGTGGCATTATATAGTGGCATGAGCAGAAGAGAAATTGAATTTGAATTGGAAAATTGCATTAATGGAAAATACAAGTTTTTATATATTTCTCCTGAGTGCCTAATGAGTCAGCATTTTTTAGATTATGCTATCAATATAAAAGTTAGTATGTTGGCTATAGACGAGGCGCATTGCATTTCGCAATGGGGTTATGAATTTAGGCCTCCTTATTTGGAAATAGCAAAGTTTAAAATTAAATATGCTAAAATTCCTTGTATTGCTTTAACTGCAACAGCCACAGCAGAAGTAATTAAGGATATAGAGATGAGATTAGATTTATGTCAACCAAAAATTTTTACCCAAAGTTTTGTCCGAAAAAACTTGAGTTATGTGGTTCAACAAGAAGAAAATAAGATTGATAAAATATTACTAATAGCCAATAAGATAAAAGGAACTGGCTTAATATATGTTAGAAGTCGCAAAAAAACGGTGGAGATAGCTGCCTTATTAAAACAAAAAAATGTGAATGCTGATTTTTATCATGCAGGACTTGAAGCAAAAATAAGAAATCAAAAGCAAGAAGATTGGAAGAAAAATAAAACGCGTATTATAGTTTGTACCAATGCATTTGGCATGGGCATAGACAAGCCTGATGTGCGATTTGTAATACATGAACAAAAGCCAGATACCATTGAGGCCTATTACCAAGAGGCTGGCAGAGCAGGTAGAGATGGGAAAAAATCATATTGTGTTTTTTTACACCATCCTTCGGACGATACAAATGATTTATTGAATATTACCACTAAATACCCCGAATCAAAAGACATAGAGCGTATTTATCATTTAATAACTACGTATCTTAATATTGCAGTTGGCAGTGGTAAAGGACATTCTTATAATTTCAACATCAATGAATTTTGCGATTTTTATAAATTAAATATCACCTTGGTTTACAACTCTATTAAAATATTGGAGCACGAAGCATATTTTCAATTAACCGAATCGATTTATATTCCATCTCGACTTAAAATTATTTGTTCATATCAGACATTGTATGAATGGCAGGTTCAAAACAAAGATTTAGATTTAATTTTTAAAACACTTATCCGCTCCTACGGGGGTGTTTTTGATTATTACACCAATATATACGAAAAAGATTTAGCTATTAGAACCAAGCAAAGTGATAAATGGATTAAGTCGCATTTGACGAAATATCATGAACTTGAATTAATAGATTATATACCTCAAAACTCAGCACCCCAGATCATCATGCTTGAAAATAGATTTTCTGAAATGAACATTTCGAGTGCCAAAATAGATTTTTTGAGAAATAATTATAGAGGAAAATTAAAAGCTGTAAATAATTATATTGAAAATAAAAGTATTTGCCGTTCCAAGATTTTAGTTTCTTATTTTGAAGAAAAAAATTCTAGCGATTGCGGTGTATGCGATATTTGCTTAGAAAAAAACAGATTTAATTCTATTAAAATACAATTTGAAAAATATTATAAAAAAATCAATGTGCTGATTATTAAAGAAAATTTTAGAAGTAAAGATTTACCTCAGTTTGTAAACACCAATGAATTAGATGAATATGTACTAATATTGCGGTGGTTAAAAGATAATAATTACGCAAAAGAAAACACACAAGGCTACTGGGAATGGGCAAAAAAAAGAGCATAGCAATTGCCATAACTGGGAATATATATACCGATCAACGGATAATTAGGATAGCCAATACTCTTCAAGAAAATAATTTTGATGTATCTGTATATTACCGTCCTTTTTTAAAATATACAAACATCCATATTGAAAATAAAACTAAAACAATCGCGTATCCTTTTGAAATAGTTTCAGTAAATTCTATTCTTAACAAAGGGTTTTTATTTTACTTGCTATACAATCTAATACTTTTTTGTAAGCTTATTTTTAAAAAAATAGATATTTTTTATGCTGTTGATTCTGATACGCTTTTGGCTATGACTTTATTAACGAAAATAAAAAGTAAACCATTGATTTACGATGCGCATGAATACTTTACTGAAGTGCCCGAATTAATTGGTAAAGTATTCAAAAAGCGTATTTGGAATTGGATAACCCAATGGGGTGTCAATAGCAGTTTAATAAGATTAACAGTTTCTGAAACATTAACAAAAGAATTATCTAAAAAATACAATAAAACATTTGATAGTATAATAAATGTGCCTATTTTAACTAGCCCTTTAAATAATAAAATACCAATCAAAAAACCAATTATTTTATACCAAGGAGCGCTTAATGCGGGCAGAGAATTACATTTATTAATTTCTGCCATGAAGAGGCTGCCTAACTTTATTTGCTTAATTGTAGGTGAAGGCGATTTAAGTATTGAACTCAGAAATTTAGTTTCAGAACAAGAGATTAATAATGTTTCTTTTTTAGGCTTGTTATCTCCAAATGAATTATCGAATATGACAAATAATGCATTTATTGGCTTTAATTTACTAGAGTCTAACAGCTTGAGTTATTATTATTCGCTAAGCAATAAGTATTTTGATTATATGCACGCAGGCGTCCCCTCGCTTTCATCACAATTGCCTGAATATGAAATTTTAAATACAGAATTAAAATGTGGATTGTGTATTGAAAATACTTCTGATAAAATTGTAGAAAGTGTAAATTTTTTATTCAATAATAAAAAAGAATATCAAATAATGGTTGAAAATGCTATAATTGCAAGTGCTAATCACAATTGGCAAAAAGAAAGCCAAAAACTACTAACCATACTCAATAGAATTTGAATAAAAATATCCATATAGTGGCTTTTGATGTTCCCTACCCTTCTGATTATGGAGGTGTTATAGATATTTATCATAAAATAAGATGGTTGAATAAAATTGGTATTCAAGTTACATTGCATTGTTTTCAATATGGAAGAAAGGAAGCGAAAGAGCTTGAAAAAATATCTAAAACAGTCTATTATTACCCAAGAAGAAAATATAAAAATCCATTTATTGGGAGTATTCCTTATATCGTTTTGACCCGTAGTAACGATGAATTGCTAGTTAATTTATTAAAAGACAAACATCCCATATTATTTGAAGGATTACATACTACCTTTTTTTTAAATAATAAAAAGCTTAAAAGCAGAGTAAAACTAGTACGCAGCCATAATATTGAACACGATTATTATAAAAATTTAGAGAAAGTAGAATCTAATTTTTTCAAAAAGTATTTTTTTAGAAATGAGTCAGATAATTTGAGCACTTATGAAAGTATATTGTCTTATGCTTCTCATATTTTGGCTATTTCCCCATCTGATATGGAGTATTTTCAAAACAAATACAAACGTGCAAAGCTTGTATCTGCTTTTCATGCAAATGATAATGTAGTAATAAAAGCAGGCGCTGGAGATTTTATACTGTATCATGGCAATTTAGGAATTGGTGAAAATAATTTTGCAGCTTTATATCTAGTGCGAGAAGTATTTAACAAAATAAATTTTCCAATAATAATAGCAGGAAACAACCCTAGTAAAGAACTAATAGAAGCTTGCGCTAAAAATAAAAATATTTCTTTAAAAGCAAATTGGAATAATTCGGAAATTATGAATGCTATTTCCAATGCACATATCAATGTTTTACCAACTTTTCAAGGTACAGGTATAAAACTAAAACTATTAAATGCGCTGTTCAGAGGGCGTTTTTGTGTTGTTAATTCATTGATGGTTAATAAAACAGGCTTAGAATCGGCAACTGAAATATGCGATACGAGCGAGAAATTTGTTCAAAAAATTAATACATTATTGAAAGAAAAATTTAAACAAAAAGACATTGATTTTAGAACACAGTTGATAGATAATTCTATTTACAATAATAAATTGAACGCGGATAATATTTTAGAAACCTTAGTATAAAACCAAATTTACAAGTTTTCAATAACCTTGTGATCCTCCACCCTTAAAACCCTAGCAGGAAATTTTTCTAACAACCGCACTTCATGGGTTGACATAATTACAGCTGTATTTTCTTCTAGTGCCAATTGTTGTAATAACTTGGTGATATCATCCGAAATTTCAGGATCTAAATTACCTGTTGGTTCATCAGCCAAAATAATTTCAGGCTTGTTTAATAATGCTCTCGCTATTACCAAGCGCTGCTGCTCGCCACCACTTAATTGGTGCGGCATTTTATAATCTTTGGTTTCTAATCCTACTTTTTGCAGCACTTCTCCTACCCTTTTTGCCATTTCCATTTTATTTTTCCAGCCAGTGGCTTTAAGTACAAATAGTAAATTGTCTTTGGCATTTCTGTCGGTCAACAATTGAAAATCTTGAAAAATAATACCTAATTTTCGTCTTAATTTAGGAACCTGTTTACGTTTAAGTTTTAACAAATCGAAACCTGCTACATTGCCATTGCCTAATTCTAATTTTAAATCTCCGTATAATGTTTTTAGCAATGAGCTTTTACCACTGCCTGTTTTTCCAATAATGTAGGTAAATTCGCCTTTATTGATATTCAAATTCACTTGATGTAAAATCAAATTTTTCTCTTGAAAAATATCAGCATTTTGCAAATTTATTACAGATTCAATAGACATATAGTTTTTGCAAACATAGTATTAATCAATCAATTGCCAATCTATTGGGGCCAATCCTTTTTCAACAAGATAAGCATTGGTTTTACTAAATGGCTTACTGCCCAAAAAGCCTGTATGGGCTGAAAATGGTGAAGGATGAGGGACTTTAAGTACTAAATGTTTCTGTTCATTAATCCATACACTTTTACTTTGGGCGTACTTTCCACATAAAATAAAAACAATATTTTCTTTCTCATTGCTTATGGTTTCAATAAGCTTATCTGTCAATTGCTCCCATCCTTTTTTTTGATGGCTTCCGGGTTTGTTTGCTATTACGGTTAAAATAGAATTAAGTAATAATACACCTTGCTGTGCCCATTTTGTCAAATCGCCATGTGATGGTGAATTAATAAGGATATCAGAACTCAGTTCTTTAAATATATATTTGAGTGATGGCGGTATTTTTTCACCTTTGTTTACACTAAAACTTAAGCCATTGGCCTCCCCCGTGCCATGGTATGGGTCTTGACCAATAATAACAACTTTTATATTTTCAAATGCTGTTATCTCTAAAGCTTTAAATATATCAGAAAAGAAAGGGTAAAATGTTTTCCCAATTTGTTTTTCATTATTTAAAAATATATCCAATGCTTTGAAATACGGCTTATTAATTTCCAGTTTAAAAAAGCTTGTCCAATGCTGTGGAATAATTTTTAACAAAGCCATTCTGCAAATTTAATTTATTTGCAGTAAATATAAAAAACATAAAAACCCTAATCTTTTAGCTAGGACTTTTATACTAAAATGATAAATGCAAGAAAATCAAATTACATTTTAGATGCTTAACAATTTTTACAAAGCCAAAAATTTCCAGCATGACACCTCCAATGCATTTTCATTCTGAACAATGTACTCATTTATTCAGAATCTCTCTTTACCCGAGTAATTCCTTTGCTTTGGAAGAAAAGTATGGAGACATGGTGCTGCCTAATTCTTTATACAAAAAATCCAGAGCAATTTTCCTCGAAGTAAGAAGATGAAAAATGTTCTCTTTGATACTTCACTTAAGCAGATTAGATTTTGAGATAAGTATTGGTATTATTCCTTTACTTTTGAAACGGTGAAAAAAATAATTTCTATAATTGGTGGTGGTTCTTCTGCTTTAATATTAGCTTGTTTTTTAGATAGTTCAAAGTATGAAATTACCCTTTTTGAACGCAATAACACCATTGGTCGCAAGTTTTTAGTAGCTGGTAGTGGTGGGTTTAATTTAACACATTCCGAAACGCCAAGCGAGATGGTAAAAAAGTATACCCCCTATGCTTTTATGGCCCACGCTTTTTCAGATTTTACAAACATAGATTTGAAAAATTGGCTAAATAAAATAGGTATTGAAACCTATATTGGCTCTAGCAAACGGGTGTTTCCTATAAAAGGTATAAAACCCATTCAAGTGCTGAATGCCATTTCGGAAAAAATAAAACAAAATAAGGTAACAATAAAAACGAAACACAATTGGATTGGTTGGGATGAGGATAGTTTACAATTTAAAAATGAAGGTGAAATTATCAATGTAAAATCAGATATAACAGTTTTTGCTATGGGTGGTGGTAGTTGGAAAGTTACTGGTTCTGATGGCGCATGGATAAGTCATTTTGAAAAACATAATATTCATACTAAAATATTACAAGCTTCTAATTGTGCTTGTCAAATAGCTTGGACAGATGTATTTTTAAAATTAAATGAAGGTAAATCAATAAAAAATATTACTATTTCATGCAATGGAATAGTTAAAAAAGGTGAAATAGTAATTACACAATTTGGTATGGAAGGAGGCGCTATTTACGCCTTAAGTTCGGCAATTAGAAACCAAATAAAGGAACAAAATTATGCTGAAATAACTATTGATTTAAAACCATCGTATAATTTAGCTGAAATATTTAAAATATTAAAAAATAGTCATAAACAAACAATTAATAAGTGCTTGAAGGACGATTTTAATTTTTCTAATAGAATGATAGAATTATTGAAAAATGAACTAACAAAGGAGGACTATATCAATCCTGAAATATTAGCTCAGAAAATAAAAAACTTGCCACTTAAAATACTATCATTAGCTGCGTTAGATGAAGCTATTTCTACTGTTGGTGGTGTGGGTTTAGATGCTATTACTAAAAATTATGAGTTAAAAAACAAACCTAACACCTATTGCATTGGCGAAATGCTTGATTGGGATGCACCTACAGGTGGCTATTTGCTACAGGCATGTTTTAGTATGGGTGTAAAACTTGCTCTATATTTAAATCAAAAATGATTTTAAAAAAACATAAATTTGCCAATGAATGAAAGAGCGCATTGAATATTTAAGGCAGCAATTGTCAATACACAATTATAAGTATTATGTATTAGCCGAACCTAGTATTTCTGATTACGAATTCGACCAGCTATTAGAAGAACTTACTAAATTAGAAAAAGAAAATCCTCAATATTTCGACCTAAATTCTCCTACCCTCAAAGTAGGTGGGGCCATCAATAAGAACTTCGAAAACTTTACACATCTTTATCCAATGCTTAGTTTAGGAAATACTTATAGTGAAGATGAGTTAAAAGATTTTGATGATAGAATTTTTAAACAATTAGGCCATAGAGATTACGAATATATATGTGAATTAAAATTTGATGGATTGTCTATAAGTTTGCATTACGAAAATGGCATACTAGCCAGAGCAGTTACAAGGGGCGATGGCACTAAAGGCGATGTAGTAACAGATAATGTAAAAACAATTAAAGCATTAAACACAAAGCTTATAGGAGAGTACCTTGAAACACTTGAAGTAAGAGGTGAGATTTTTATGCACCGCCATGCTTTTGATAGATTAAATCAACAAAGAGAATTAGAAGGCGAATCCTTGTTTGCCAATCCCAGAAATGTGGCTTCTGGCACCTTGAAATTGCAAAATAGTATGGATGTAGCAAAGCGTCCTTTAGATATTTATTTATACCATTTAATTGAAAATAAAGAAACCATAAAAACACATTTTGATAGCTTAACAGCTATGAAAAATTGGGGACTTAAGATTAGTGAGCATTCTAAAAAATGCAATTCAATAGAAGCTGTATTTGAATTTATTAAATATTGGGGGAAAGAGAAACAACATTTAAGCTATGATATTGATGGTGTAGTTATTAAAATTAATAATTACAATCAAAGAGAAGAATTGGGTTTTACAGCTAAATCGCCAAGATGGGCTATGGCTTATAAATTTAAAACCGAAGATGCCTGCACTAAATTATTAAGTATAGATTATCAGGTGGGCAGAACGGGTTCTATAACTCCGGTAGCTAATCTACAACCTGTATTACTTTTAGGCACTACTGTAAAAAGAGCTTCGCTGCATAATGCCAATGAAATAGAAAGATTGGATATTCGCACAGGAGACTTTGTTTACGTAGAAAAAGGAGGCGAAATAATTCCTAAAATAACGGGCGTTAATATGGAAAAAAGAGATCAAAATTTATTGCCCAATACCTATATTACCCATTGCCCAGAATGTCATACAGCGCTTGTGCGGGCCGATGGTGAAGCTAATCATTATTGCCCAAATGAGGATGAATGCCCACCGCAAGTAGTTGGTAAAATTCAACATTTTATTTTTAGAAAGGCTATGGATATTAGTGGCTTGGGTGAGGAAACCATTCAACTATTATATGCACAAGGTTTAATAAAAAACATTGCTGATTTATATGATTTGAAATTTGATGATGTCATTAGACTTGAGCGTATGGCTGAAAAATCTGCTCAAAACCTTATAGATGGCATAAAGACATCAGTTGATATTCCGTATCAACGGGTTTTATTTGGTCTTGGTATTCGCTATGTTGGCGAAACAGTGGCTAAAAAACTAGCCGCCAAATTTAAAACGATTGAATTACTTAAAAATGCGACTTATGAAGACTTATTAAGTGTTGATGAAATTGGAGTACGCATAGCATTGTCTATTGTTCAATATTTTAAAAACCAAAACCATATTGATTTAATTCAAAGGTTGAAAATAGCAGGTTTGCAATTTGTAAATACAGCAAAAGAATTGGTTTTAGATTCGAGCATGTTAGCAGGCAAATCTGTTGTAATATCTGGTATTTTTAGTAAATACAGCAGAGATGAAATAAAACAAATGGTGGAGATAAATGGCGGAAAAAATGCTAGTGGCATTACAAGCAAAACAGATTTTGTAATAGTAGGAGAAAACATGGGACCTGCTAAATTAGAAAAGGCAATTCAATTAAAAATTAGTGTTTTGAATGAAGACGACTTTTTACAAATGATTGGAAAGTAGAACTTTAGTCTAACTTATACTATTTTGGTATGTTTTTTTGATATTAGAAGGGTTATGCAGAAAACAATATTAATTTCAATTTTAGCCCTATTTTCTGACTTAAATGCCCAATTTGCAGAAAGTAATTTATTAATGTGTAAAGGCAATCAAATAGTTATTTCTATTGTTATAAATGGCTTAAATACTTCTGCAGCTGGCAATGCTATTCCATAAAGTTGCACCAAAAGATGCAAGCGCTATGCAAACCAATAATGCAAATGGTGAAATATTTTATGATAATATTACTGTTACTTCTATTACACCTACCGTTATAGATTTATATTCAAAATATATAGACTCAAAAAAATTTATTTAATTATTTATATTTTGGGATCAAATTTTGTTTAGGCCATTACCAGCCATACTGATGCGCTTGGATTTCAACAACTAGGATTGGAGACAAAAAACAAAGCTTTATACTTAATAAAACAAGATAATTTGATGGCTTCTAAAAAAGAATTATTAGCGATAAGAAATCTAATGTTGAAAAATCTGACAAAGAAATAGAAGCTTTAAATGTTAAGCAATCTGAGCTTAAAGCAAAAATTGAAGCTTTAAAAGCAAAAATTTTAGTTATAGAGAAATAGACACTCAGAACTAAAGTCTTTCTAACTCGGCAATAAACAACCAGTCGCTCTCAATACCATTGGTATTTAAAATTTGTTGTTTGATTAATTTCACACCTAGTTTTTCTTCAAAAAACCTTACATTCAATTCGTTTTCAGCAGAAAAAACAGAACATGTTGCGTAGTATAGTTTACCGCCTGTTTTTAAACTTTTTACAGCATTAGAAACGATTGTTTTTTGCAAATCTGAGTAAAACTTAATTTCATCTAAGTTAAAGCGGGTAATGTTTTCAGGTGTTCTACCCCAAGTACCACTGCCACTGCAAGGCACATCGGCTAATACTATATCGTATTTAGTAGGCAAATGAAATGGATTCTTCAGATCGCTAATCTCAATTTCGGGCATTGTTAGATGTGTTGATTTAAAGCGTTTTTTTAAATTTTCAACAATAGAAAATCTAGCATCTGAACATGTCAATATTATTTCTTGATACTTATTGGTTAAAAATAAAGCCTTTCCGCCAGAACCACTGCAACAATCCCACACTTGATTATTGACAGAAACATTTACTCTGTCAGCCACCGCTTGAGAAGATATATCCATTATCCATGCCCATCCATTTTCTATCAATGCATTGCATTTGGCATTGGCATCTACTTTATAAGCTGTTGAATTTATTTCGGTATAAGGTATTTCATTTTCGGCTAGCCAAGTTTTAACCTTAAAACTATGGCCTTTTACAATACATAAATAAACGGGTTTGGCATGTTTAAGATTCACTAACCATTCATTATAATTTACTGTATGAGAAATGAGTTCCTTATTTAAAAAAATAGTTTCGTCAATTTCCGGTTCATTGATATTATTTTCAAGGTGTTCTAAAGCAAAAACAATGGCATTTTCTACAGTCATGTTTTTAACAGCGTATCCTAATCTAAAATAAGCATAGCAAGCTTTTCGATAGGTTTTACGGTCTTTGCCTCCCCAGTTTTTATGGAGTTTACATTCTTCAGCAAAAAATTGATGAAAAGGCATTTTGCCTGAATATTTTTTAATTAATTCAGCAGAAATAGCGAGTTGAAAAGGTTTTAATAGCGCCAATAGGATTTATATAATTGGTAGTTTGAATAATAAAATAGATTGATACCGGCATTTTCTATTAAATTTCCACGTTGTACAAACTTATAATTGGTATGAACCATTCTAAAATTTTTATTCAATATGTGTTTGTAAAAATCAACGTTAAAAGTCATAAGGGCAGAACCAAAGAATATAAACTGATCGTATCCTACAAAGGTATATCTTTGGGGATCGCCACCGTATTTGGTTCTAAATGATTTGCGCATTTTTTTGTAAACCGTATCTTGTGTAGGCACACAATAAGGGTCGTAAAAATTAACGCCTTCAAATACAGTATAATTGGCTCTCTCCATATCTAACCAATCGGGCATTCCTACTACTATCCACTTACCTCTTCTATTATTAGCCAAACCAAAACTACTACTCTTAGTAGGGCAATAAATTATAAACGAATCTTTATTATTCCATGTATTAGAAGCCGTTTTTGTTTTCCCATCTAGAATTGTACACGTTTTACCACTTGCTAATTCATAGCCAACCTTAAAATTATGTGCAGCAGAATTTATTTGTCCTTTTCCGTCACCTGCATATACTGCTACTTGAAACTTTTTAAAATTTACCGCTGCATTTTTTCCAATGTATTGAAAAGCTATTGAATCTTGGGCCACACAATTTATCAAAGGAAAATCGGCACCTGTAATATTTGAAGTATATCTAAAAGGACTCACCATAGGAATTTTGTAGATAGAACAAAATTTTTGCGCTTCTACCATTTCATTATCATACACAGGTCCTATTAATAAGTCAATATTTTGCATACCAGGATTAGACAGTAAGCGAATTACTTCCATACTGTCTTGTCTAGTATCTAATACTGTTAAATTCATTTTAATACCTTGTTTTTCAAGCTCAAGAATAGCTATTTCAACACCTTCATAATAATCAGCCATTTTATCGCGAACCTTATATTTTTCACTCATACCTATACAAAATGGTAACATCAATACTACTTTATACTCTTTTTCGAACGTTGGTATATTATCCGAAACTACTACAGCAAATTGACTATAAGCATTTAAGCCTATAATTAAACATAAAGCTAAAGTTTTAAATTTACTTTGGATTGTAAAATCTAAAATCAAACCACGAAGTAGCATTAATGTCTTTAGTAAAACATTAAAAATATTAATAAAGATAAAAGATAAAAATCTATTTATTCCCATTCTATTGTTGCTGGTGGCTTTGAACTAATATCGTACACTACTCTATTAATTCCCTTTACACGGTTAATTATTTTATTACTTATTTCTGCAAGAATTTCATAC
>JABMMZ010000110.1 GCA_013205405.1 Bacteroidota bacterium
CAATTTTGGGTGTATAGGCGAATGTTTTTGGGTTTTTTAGGTGCGCCATTACTTTTCAATTATAGGTATTATTTTCAATAAATCATCAAACGGACTTTTTATTTTTTTGTCATTGGTTATCCAATGCGAAATTACATTTAGATTTTCTTTATCAGATAGTATTGAAGTTAAACTCATTTTGTTACAAAATCTGCCTACAAATATTACCTATTAAATAGCTTTGTCAAACTCTATCCTAGCAAACTCATCTAAGGCTTTTCTAATGACATCTTGGTAAGACATTCCATATAGGCTAGCAGCGGGTGGTTTGGGCTAAGTATGGCTATGGCTTGTGGGCTTTGGGTAGGCAAATCGTTAGGAGTGCAATGCAGGTAATTGCAAAGTTCAAATAGGGTTTTAGCTTTATAACCGTTACATCTGCATACAGTATTTGGCGAGGTGTACTATTTGAAAAACAGGTATTAAGTTTATGTGCGATTTGATTATGAATTTAAACTAATCATAATTTTAATTTATCAATTCATTTATGGCTCGATAATGTATCCAACGTAATATTGCTGAAATGAAAAATTTTTTAAAAATATACCTTATCGTGTTCCTGTTATTTGTTTCAGGAAAACTAACCGCACAATCAATAATAATTGATTACAACAGAAATCTTGGTCAATCAGAAACAATGGTTTTTAATCCAGAATTAAAACCATTTTATCACGGTGTTGCATCAGGAGATCCACTCATAGACAGAGTTATAATATGGACACGTATTACACCTGATTCTGGAATTACCACTCCAAAAGATGTTAAATGGCAAGTTGCAACTGATTCATTGTTTAAGTCTATTGTTAATTCGGGCGTATTTACTACCAGCTCAAGCAGAGATTATACAGTGAAGGTAGATGTTACAGGACTTCAGCCAGGAACTACTTACTATTATTCATTTAGCTACCAAGGATTCTATTCATTAACTGGAAGAATGCGGACTGCTTCTAACAATGTTAATCATTTGCGATTTGCAGTTGTATCTTGTAATAATTATGAAGCAGGTTTTTTCAATGGGTTTAAGAAAATTGGCCAACGAAATGACATTGATGCTGTGATCCATCTTGGAGATTATATTTATGAATATCAGCCAAAAGGCTATGGAGATTCTTTAAATGGTCGTTTTGTTGAGCCAGCAAGAGAAATTGTATCAGAATCTGATTACCGCACAAGGTATTCAGTTTACCGTTTAGATCCAGATTTGCGTTATGCACATCAACAACAAACGTTCATTTCAATTTGGGATGACCATGAATCTACAAACGATTCTTATAAAGACGGTGCAGAAAATCATCAATCAAATGAAGGTGATTGGCAAACAAGAAAAGATATATCAAAGAGAGTATATTTCGAATGGATGCCAATAAGAGACGCAAGCAGCAACGCTATCTATAGAAAAATTTCATATGGTTCAATGCTTGATTTAATAATGCTTGATACCCGATTAGAAGGAAGGGTAAAACCACCTAGTAATTTTGATGATATTGATGTACCAACCAGAACAATGTTGGGTACAACTCAATATAATTGGTTTATTAATAACCTAAAAACATCTACAGCAAAATGGAAAGTTATAGGCAATCAAATATTATTCAGTGATATGAATGTAGGATTTGGCGCAGTTAATTCTCAAGGTCAGCCAGCAATTACTGATATCAACGCAATCCGTGCAGTAGAGAATTTATTTATTGACAATTGGGAATCTTATCCAACTGAGCGCAACTCCATAATGGATACAATAAAAAATAGAAATATTAAAAACACAATTTTTCTAACGGGTGATTCTCATGCTAGTTGGAGTTTTGACTTAACTAAAAAACCAGCCATATATCCTAATGCTGCAACAGCCAATTTACCTACCCCATCTTCAAGCTATACAGCTTCAACTGGCAGTGGATCTGTAGGAATAGAGTTAGCAACACCGAGTATAACTTCTGCAAACTTTGACGAAGCAATAGGAAAGGCAACTACAGCGCAGTTTGAGTATTTGATCAACAATCCTGTTCCAGTAGGTCCTCCATTTGGATCAGTGGTTTATAACCCACATTTAAAATATGTAGACCTTGACCGTCATGGTTATTTTATTTTAGATTTAAAAGATGATTCTGCACAAGCTGATTATTTTTATGTAGATACCTTGAGGATTTCTTCGAATAAAGAATCATTTGGAAGGGGTGTTGTTACTGCAAATAATAGCAATAGAATAACACGTTTGAGTTCATCTGCTTCTATTGGAAAATCTTTACAACAAGGTCAAGCTCCTGCTAAACCTCAGCAAAAATCAACTGGTGTTAAAGAACTAAAAAGTAACGAAGCCATCATAATTGGAGCTTACCCAGTACCTACAAATGGCTTGATGAATATCAATTATGCCTTAAATAAAAGTGGTATAATTGAAATTGCAATTTTTGATATTAATGGTAAAAATATTGGAACCGAAAAAATAGGTTTACAGTCATCAGGAATTTATACTTATAGTTTTGATGTAAGTAAACTTCCTGCAGGCGTTTATTTCTTTAATCTTATCCTTGATGGCCATATTGTAAATAACGGGAAATACATAAAGTCCTAATAACTGCTCTTTATAAATCAAAAAGTCCAAGCTAGCTTGGACTTTTTGATTTTAAGTATAAAAATTTTTATTTCATTTGTCTCAATATTTTATAGCAATCTAAACGAAGTTAAATGGATTTTGCAAGGCAAATGATTGTAATTTAAAAAATGTGTTTTTCTTATTACATAAAAATACTGGCAGTGTGCCTATTACTTTATGTTTAAGTTCGCTTAATAATGCCATACAGGGTTCTCCTATACAGTGGCTCCTAGTGTACAAGGTAGTTATAGAAGGGATACTTTAAATATTGCTGCCGCTAATTTTATTTTATTACAAAACCAAGATCTCGTATCGGCTGGTAGTTATTAAATACGTGTGGTGGAATAAACTTTAATAAATCCGTTATAAAAAAAAGCCTTGCAGTAGTGTGAGGCTTTTTTTATTATAAGGATATTAGAAGGTATTTAACCCCAAAGCTGTTAAGCGCTCCTGGTCTTTAAGGCTTAGGGTAGTATTCAACTTATTTATCTCATTTGTAATCAATGTTTCGTTGTCGGTGGTTTTCATTAATTGTTTTAAAGCATCTACACATGGTCCGGCCAATCGGCTATTGTAAGACAAGGCAGCCTCTAACAAATTTTGTGCTATTTGTGAGTTGCAGTAGTTCAATCTTTTTAAAGCATTGGCTGTATTGGTGCGGGTTCTAAATTCGTAATTTGGGCCTGCGTAGGTGCTTAGTTGTTTGTAAAGTGCTGCTTGGTCAGAAAAATTATTTTTAATAGCATACTCCAACCATTTTATTTTAATGGTATTGTTTTGGCCAACGGTGTTTTTCATTTTGGTTAAATATGCTTTTTTGCTAGCCTCTGTTATGTCTTTGCTTTTCATTAATTTATCAAAAGCATTTTCTACTACCGAATAGCTGCTGTCTTTTAATAGTAATTCAAAAATTGTTTGTTGGTCTTTAACGGTACTATCGGCACCTATAAAGGCATTTTTAACTTCTGGTTTAGAATCCATTACGATTAAAGTGTACCATTTGTTTAAACTTTTTTGGTTGGCTAATTGGCTGGCTATTTCGGCTCTAATGGCATGGTGTTTTTCTAAGGCAAAACGGCTTTGTAAAAATACGAGTTTATCTTTTACAGCCAACTCTTTCATGGCTACTACAGCATCATATCTATCTATCATATAGCGGGCCTTGGCAGCTTGTTCCATTAATTCAGCATTCGATTTTTTGAACTCTATTTTCTTCATCATTCTGTCTTGCTCATCAAACAAAGTAAAGGCTATTTCCTTGCCATTATTGGCTATTGTAATGGTTTGGGTTTCTATATCATTTACCCATTGGGTATCTCTTGTTATACTGCCATCTTTATAATATATAGCAAAGGTGATAGGCATTTTAAAATAATTGGTATGTCCATCTACTTGATGGGTTTGTTGAATATTAAAACTGGTAGTTTGTTTATCCGATAGGCTAGTTACTTTAAAATGCGGCTCGCCTCCTCTGTATATCCACTGATCGAAAAACCAATCATAGTTCATACCCAATTTATCTTTAATGGCTTTTTGAAAGTCGGCTGTTTCTACATTCTTATAACCATTGGTAGCTAGGTAGTATTGTACAAAACGGGTAAAATTTTCTTTGCCCATTTGATAATATAACATACTCAATACAGCACTTCCTTTAGGGTAATGTCTGCTAGTGCCTGCTTTGGTGTGGCGTACTGGGTAATTGTCTTTTTCTGTTTGTGCCAATGCCGAGCGGTACTCGCCTCTTAAATTCCATTGGTAACTGTCTTCACCTTCTAAAGATTCGAAGAATAATTTAGGAAAAAAAGTAGCAAAGCTTTCTTGTAACCAATGGTCGCTGCCGCCACGAGCGGTTATCAAATCGCCAAACCATTGGTGGGTGAGTTCATGGCAATTGACACCCATGTAGTTTCTATCTTTAAAAGCGCGTTTATCTACCGTAAAAAAATCGCCAAATACGGTAGCAGAGGTGTTCTCCATAGCGCCATACAAAAAGTTTTGTACCATTACTTGGCTGTAGCTGCCCCATGGGTAGGCTGTGCCTGTGGCATCTTCCAATAGCTCTATCATTTTTTCGGTATAAATACTGGTAGGTTCTACACGGTCTTTAAATTCTGGATAGTACCAAAAACGCACGGGTGTACCGCGTTTAGTTACAGATTCTTTGATATCGTATTTGCCTATGGCCAACATCAATAAATAGCCAGCGTGTGGTTTATCCATAGTATAATGCCATTTTTCGGAGCCATCTGCATTTGGAGATTGCGAAAGTTTACGGCCATTAGAAAGGGCTTTAAATCCTGCGGGAATATTGACAATGGTTTCGGTAATAAATTTATCATTTAAATTATCGTACATTGGTATCCAATAGCGGTTATCTGTGCCTTGGCCTTGTGTCCATATTTGTTTGCGGATGTAGTTAATATCTGGTGTAGCGGTATTTTCTGGCTCGTTCCAACCAATAAAATAAATACCGCGTTTAGGCAATGCGGTATAGTATATCATTAAGGTGTGTTTTTCGTCCCATAGCATGGTTTTAGGAAAGCGCACTACAACACCTTCGGCATTGGAGTAAAATTTAATATCTCCTCCATCTAATTGGGCATTTAAAATGGTAATGTCGGGGGCATTAAAAAACAAGGTATCTATATTATTTTGCAGGGTAGTAAACTCGTGATTTACCGTACCAGAAACTTTTCCTAATTGAGGCTCAAAGCTTACGTTTACAGTCATTTTGGTAATATCTACACTGTGTGGCACTTCCGCACCATCGGGATCAGGAAGGTAATGAATATGCGTAGGCTCTTGAGACTTGGCCATAAAGGCTGATAATAGCAATGCAATTGTAACAATTTTTTTCATTGGTTGTAGAATGGTATTTTATTTTTTAAAAAAAGCAAAAATAAGGGATTGCAACAAATGCATCATCTATTTTAGATTAAATTATAACTTAAAGCAAAAAATCAGAATAGCTTTTTCTATTGCTTTCTGTTCTTTTATTTTCAATTTCGCCCAAAATAAAGAAACCCATTAATTGTTGGTTTTCTGTTAAATTTAAATAACTATGCATGTGCTTAGAATACGTGCCTAAGCCAGTGCTCCAATAGCCAACCGCATTTTCAAATTGGCTTAAAGATAAATACATATTTTGAATCCCACATGCTACTGCACAAATATTCTCAATTGCTTTAGATTTAACTGCGTTTTCTTGCACGCAAACAATAGCGATAACATGGGATATTTTAGTTTTAAAATGCGTTAGTTTTTGTGTTTTGCTTTCTTTTTGAAGTTCAATAGGCGTTTCAATTTTATAAATTTCCAATGCTTTATCTAACCAATTGATTATTTGTTGGCCTTCTAAAATTTTAAATCGCCAAGGGTAATTCAACGTATGATTGGGCGCCCAATGGGCATTTTGCACCAAGGTTTGTATAATGCTATTGTCTAATATTTTTCCTGAAAATTCACTTGGGTAGTGACTTCTTCTGAATTGAATAATTTTATTGATGTTGTTTTCCATAATTTTTGATAATTGCATGCAGAATTACACTGCTCAGAATAATTGAAGTACCTATGTAAAACTGAATATTGAGCATTTCATGTTCTTTAAGAATGATGGCGGCTAAAATAATGCCATAAATAGGCTCTAAATTAATGGCTAAATTGGCTGTAAAAGCAGATACTTTTTTCATGGCATTAAGATTCATTACAAAAGCAATATTGGTGCATACAATAGCAAGAATAGCTATCCAAATAAAATCGGCATAAGGCGAGTTTATAAAACTTGGATGATTGGTAATTGGCAACACTTGGAACGAGTGAAGCGGCAATACAGTTTGGTATTGGCTATATAAAGGAGCAAATAATAAAATAACATTTAAAAATAAAAAACCACCTAATAGTTCTGAAAATGAAATAACTTTGGTATCTATTTTATTGGCTAAACCCGAATTGATAGTAGAAAATAAAGCTGCCACAAAAGTAGAAAATACACCTACAATAATAGCCAAAGAGAAATTGCCGCCTTCCTTACTTTCCGAAGGGGAGTAGTAGGCTATAATAGTTATGCCCACTAAGGCCAATAAACCTAAAAGAATTTCTATTGTATTAAATTTTTTTTTGAAAATTAAGGGTTCTAAAATGGAAGTAAAACAACTGGTAAGACCAAAACAACCGAGTGTAAGTGAGGCGCTTTTACCTATTTTAATAGAGCCATAAAAAGTAAGCCAATGGATGGCTACCAAACAGCCTATACCAATAAGCATCAAGAAGTTTTTAAACGAAATAACTTTGAGTAATTTATAAAAATTGGGGATAAGAAAAAAACACAAGGCGGCCAACCACATGCGGTGCCACACCAAAGTAAAATGATCGCTGCTAATTAATTTACCTAAAATAGCCGTAAAGCCAAATATAAGTACCGCTATATGAAGTTGCCAATAGGCATTTTTAGTAGCTTTATCCATAGGCAGCGAAAATAGGATAATATTCAGTTTAATTAACAATTAAAATCGTTAGAGTATTTTAACAATGGCTTCTAAATAGTATTTATCTATGTCGTCAAATTGGTTGAAATATTGGCTATCAATATCGAGCACGCCTATTACTTGATTATTCTTAATAATGGGAACTACTATTTCAGAATTACTCTCACTACTGCAAGCAATATGACCTTCAAATTCATGAACATTGGGTACAATAATGGTTTCTCTTTTTGCCCAAGCTGTGCCGCAAACACCTTTGTTAAAATCAATAAGTGTGCAAGCCACAGGTCCTTGAAATGGACCAAGTTCTAATTGATTATTTTTATTAACCATATAAAAACCACACCACCAATGATTGAATGCTTGCTGAATAGCGGCAGATACATTGGCATAATTAGCTACCCACTCACATCTTTTATCTATTAAGCTTTCTATTTGAGAAAGTAAGTTTTGGTATTGAAGTTCTTTATTTATCAAAAAATTATTGCTCGCTTAAGAAAGGGTATCTGTAATCTTTTACAGGTGCTAAAGTTTCTTTTATGGTGCGGGTGCTGGTCCAACGTAAAAGGTTGGCTTTGCTGCCTGCTTTATCATTGGTGCCACTGGCACGGCTGCCACCGAAGGGCTGTTGACCTACGACTGCACCTGTTGGTTTATCATTTATATAAAAATTACCTGCAGCATTTCTTAATTTGTTTGTAGCAAGGGTTATCGCATATCTGTCTTGGGCAATTATAGCGCCCGTTAAAGCATATTCACTGGTGCTATCTAAAAGTTCTAAGGTTTGTTCAAACTCATTTTCTGGATAAATATAAAGTGTTAGTATTGGTCCAAATAACTCATCGCACATGGTTACATATTTAGGATTGCTGGCTACAATTATAGTAGGGTCAATAAAATAGCCTTTGGTTTTATTATAAGTACCTCCAACTATTACTTCTACAGCGCTATCAGCTTTTGCAGCATCTATATATTTCGCTAATTTATCAAATGATTTTTCGTCAATTACCGCATTCACAAAGTTTGTAAAGTCTTCTGTAGGACCAACTTTCATGGTTTTAACTTCAGCTACCAATTTGGTTTTTATTTCATTCCATAAGTTACTTGGAATATAGGCTCTACTGGCTGCTGAGCATTTTTGACCTTGGTACTCAAATGCACCGCGGGCTAAAGCAGTTACTGTAGTATCTACATCGGCACTTTTATGCACCATTACAAAGTCTTTGCCTCCCGTTTCGCCTACTATGCGTGGGTAGGTTTTGTATTTGGCAATATTAGCACCAATTGTATTCCACATGCCACGGAAAACACCTGTAGAACCTGTAAAATGCAAGCCTGCAAAATCTGGGTGGTTAAAAATAACATTGCCTGTATCTGGACCAGTGGCATATACTAAATTAATAACACCTGCTGGCAATCCTGCTTCTATAAATATTTCCATAATTACTTGCGCAGAATATATTTGCGTGTAGGCAGGTTTCCATACTACTACATTGCCCATCATAGCCATGCAACTTGGTAAATTGCCAGCAATAGCTGTAAAATTGAATGGTGTAAGCGCAAAAGTAAAACCTTCTAATGGGCGGTGCTCCAGTCTGTTCCATATATTTTTACTATTGGCAGAGGGTTGGTCGGCATATATTTCGGCCATGTATTGCACATTGAATCTTAAAAAATCTATCAGCTCGCAAGCGCTATCTATCTCTGCTTGGTAAGCGTTTTTAGATTGTGCTAACATAGTGGCAGCATTCATCTTGGCTCTGTATGGTCCAGCTAATAATTCGGCAGCTTTTAAGAAAATGGCAGCACGCTGTTCCCAAGGTAAGTTTTCCCAAGCTGGTTTAGCGGCCATTGCCGCATTAATAGCATCGGTTACATGCTGGGCTTCGCCTTTATGAAAAGTACCTATTTGATGTTTAATATCATGTGGAGGAAAAATATCTTGTGTATCGCCAGTTCTTATTTCCATGCCATTAATGTACATGGGAATGTCTATAACCTTGCTTCTGGCTTCGGTTAAAGCTTTTTTAAGGGCTAATTTTTCTTTGCTATTGGGTGTGTAATCTAATACAGGCTCATTTATGGCCGTTGGAATTTTGAAAAAACCGTTCATATCTTGCTTTTAATTTTAAGGTTCTGCAAATGTAATTTTTATAAGCAATAAATAATAATGAATAATTTAAATACATTGTAGTTTTAAAATATGGCGAAATTGATAATTTCTTATTGATTAAATTTTAACTTTGTTAAAAAATCAATTAAACTATCAATGTCTTTAATTTCTATTTTATTTTCAAATACTGGATTATTATTGGTTCCAGTATTTATTTGGCTATGTTCTACATGGTTAAAATAGTTAGGTCTTACTTCTTTAATAATATTTTCTAAAGGAATGTCTAATATTTCTAATATTCTAAATAGCTTAGGATCTATGAGCTTTTCAGGATTTAGTTCAATTTTATGATAATTAGGCTGAGAGGTGTGCAGCATTTCGGCCATTTCTATTTGCGAGTAACCTTTTTTATTTCGTAAATTTTTAATTAGTTCACTTAACATATTCACAACTATAACTAAAATGAATATATTTATAATTATTAATGATAAATTTTGATTGAAGTTTGTAATGTGCCATAAGTTTTGGTACATTAAATAAATATTTTATATGATTTTGAATTTAAAAAGAGCTTCGTTCATCCTATTTTTAACAATAGGGTTTTTCTCGAAAACAAGCGCGCAAACCGGAATTCTTGGCATGCCATGCCTCACTTCTTGTCCGGGTCCTTGTATGACAATTGATATTGTTAATGGCACGGGCTGCCCATTAGATTTTGCATGGACGTATGGTGCGCCTGGATGTAATTTTGTAGGCCCAGGAATTACAGTACCAGGTAGTATGACTATTACAGGACCTTGTGTGCAAGATCCTTGTGATGCCGGAGTATGTAGATGTCCTACGAGAATAGAATTACAAGTGCCCGGCTCACCAATACCTTGGAGTTCTGGCGACTTTAGCTCACTGCCAATAGGCACTACGGTATGGGATAATGTAAGGCCATGTGGTTTTTGCCCAGGTTCTGGGATGATGAGATTAACAATTACTTACGCTGGAGGTAATAATTGCACTTTTACCTTTACATGCATGTAATTAATATTTAGTATATTTGTATTTTAAATGCTCAAACAATTTACCATACTTATTCTCTATTTTCTTTTTGGGTGTACTTTGTACGCCCAAAAAGAAAATAATGTATGGTATTTTGGGCGGTATTTTGGGCTTGATTTTAATACGGCAGAGCCTACAATAATAAAAAATTCTGCTATGTCTAGTTGGGAGGCATCATCTTGTATTTCTGACTCTTTAGGCAATATTTTAATATATAGCAATGGCGAAACAGTATGGAACAAAAAGCACCAAATAATGGTGAATGGTACAGGGCTAAATGGGCATCAATCTTCTCTGCAGGGTGCCTTAATTTTAAAAAAGCCAGAAAGCCAAAATTTATATTATTTATTTACATCAGATGAAAGATTTACTTTTATAAATAGAGGCATTCAATACTCTATTTTAGATATATCTAAAAATGGGGGTAATGGAGCCGTAGTAAGCAAGAATATTAAAATATCAAATTACTCTAACGAACAACTTTGTGCTACAAAACATGCCAATGGCAAAGATTATTGGATAGCCATAAAACAACAAAAAACAGATAGTGTATATATTTATTTACTTTCCAAAAATGGCATAAGCCCTATTCTTAAGCGATATAAAATATCTAAAGAAAAATTGTCTGGCAGTTACATGAAATTTTCACCAAATGGTAAGTATTTGTTTATTCCAAATAATGACATTGGCTTAGCAATTGATTATAACTCGTACTTATTTTCATTCGATAATTTAAACGGAGATTTAAAATTTAAAAGTAAAATTAAAATAACTTCTTTATCATGCGAATTTTCTCCCAATAATGAATTTTTGTATTTGGGAAGTCACACACTTTATCAAATTAAATTGAGTAACATACCTGATACATTTACATTAAGCAATGTTTCAAACTCAATTGCCATACCTTTTAATAGAAGCTGTGTAAAATCTATGCAATTAGCTGTAAATGGTAAAATATATATTCAATATTGTGATTTTAATGACAGTATTTTGGATGTAATTAATTACCCTAATTCAGAATTTACTCGTTTAGGTTTTGAAAATGACAAAATAGTTTATGAAAATAATAAGTCAGTTTATCTATTTGGATATTATTATTTTGCGGGTAATGTAGGCTTACCCAATATCGTATTAGATAAATTTAAACCCTTTATTTACAGCGTGAATAATTGCTTAGGCGATAGCAGTGCCTTTTCAATTTACAATGCCTATAATGATTCTACACTATGGCATTTTGGCGATGGCACACAGCAGTATTCTACTGGAGATAAAATAAAACACAAATATACTGATAGTGGGCTTTATAACTTGATGGCTATTTATAAAAATACAGATAAGTATGACACAGTTTATAAAACTATTTACATAAGTAATATATCCCCTATAACTTTAGGTACTGATACGCTTATTTGCTCATCTAATCCTATAATTAAAGATGTGTATAAACCAGATTACATTAATTACAAATGGAATACAGGCGATACAATATCTAAAATAACAATAAATAAACCTGGTGTATATTCGGTTTCAGTATTTAATAAATACAATTGCAAAAGCATTGATTCTGTTTATATAGATACATTTAATTGTAAGTTTAAAGCTTCTAAATTCTGTTTTAAGGATTCAACAATACATACTTACTATGACAATAACTTTGATTCTATCAAATGGCAGATTGATGTTATAAATAATATTACCACACAGAGTAATTCCATTAAATTAAAATATAAAACAATTGGAACACATACCATAAAAACTAAAATATATAAGGGAGGGTTGGCTATTAATTTAATAAATTACATTAACATAGATAGTGTTATATTGCCTAATAACTTAAAGGATACTTTTATTTGCAACGGTTCAACAATATACAAAAATTTAAGTACTTATAATTATGATAGCATAAGGTGGAATGATGGTGATAATAATGCTTTTAATAAAACTTTTACTAATGCAGGAAATTACTTTCTTAATGTTTTTAAAAATGGCTGTGTCAATAGCGATACGTTTGCGATTTATAAATTTAACTGTGGAATTATTAGCCAATTTAATTGTTTAAATGACTCTACCCAGTTTTCAATTAATGACACAAATTATGATTCATTAAAATGGAATTTTGGTGATGGTATTAATTTAAAAACTAATTCAAAAACTATTAAACATCAGTATTTTATTGCAAATACTTACAATGGTTATTTAGATGTTTATAAAAACAATTGCACTTTAAATCAAAAGTTTACAATAGAAATTATTGATTTGCCGCCAATTGTTTTTAATTATGATTCAATTATATGCTACAATCAAAAATTGAGTTCAGGTATTAATAATAATTCAATTTATCAAAAATGGAATACCGGTTTCATAGGTTCTGAAATACCCATTTTAGAAACTGGTAAATATACACTTTCTATTTCTAAGAAAGGATGCGAGTATAAGGATAGCGTTACCCTAAAAGTTATTAATTGCGAATGTCCTGTTTATTTTCCAGATGTTTTTAGTCCAGATAATACAGGAATCAATGATATTTACAAACCTGTTTCAGATTGTAAAATAGAAATTTTTTTGATAACAATATTTAATACTTGGGGCGAAATAATTTACAAAAGTTCAACTATTGACGAAGGTTGGAATGGTTCTGATTATAAAGGCATTATAGTGCCTCAAGGCATTTATTCATATTTAGTAAAGTATAAAGATTCATATAATGGAAAAATGACCGATAAAAAAGGTACTATTACCTTATTAAGGTAAGTTTTTAATTTTAAATTTAATCTGGATAATAAAAACCAATGGTGGTTCTATATCGGTTTTGGTTTGTTGAAACACAATAAATATTATGTCATACCAAACAAAAGGCAGCCCAAAGCTGCATTTTTTATGCCTAATCCTCATTATAACTCATTTACAATAGGGTTTGCCAAAGGCAAACCCTATTGTATTACCGCCCAATACTGCTGTACCAACACTCAACCCAATAGCAGAAGCTGTGCACCCTATTGAATATTATTTTTCAATAATATTACTTTGTTATTCATATTATATATGTTTAAATCATTTTAAAATATGTTGTCATTCATATATTATACGTTATTATTCTTGTATATTACGTTAACATTAATATATATTACGCTAATTTCAATATATTTTATTGTAAAAATAAAAAAATATACTGTATTTTTGATGAAAATTATGATAGAACTATATATTAAGGAATATTTAATTATAAAAGGCTATGCACCCAAGCCAAGTACGCTTATTAAAATGGGTATAGGGCAAGATATGGCTTATAAACTGATGAAAAATAAGGTAAAAAACTTAAGCCTAAATACACTTACGCTGTTATGTGCCAATTTAGATTGCACGCCTAACGATGTGCTAAACTTTAAGCCTAGTGGATTAGCAATACCCAACCACTCTGCACTGTTCCGCATAGCCAAGCAGCTCCATACCATAAGCCCAATAGATTATGTAAAAGCCCTAAAGCCAGAGGATATAGCAATGGCAGTAGATTTTTTAAAGAATATTGCGAATAAGGAGGGGTAAGGGGGTATTGTTGAATTGTTGTATTATTTGCATTCGCAAATGAAAATAGTTGTTATATTGTTGAATTGTTGCTGTCATTTCGAGTGAAAATGGCTCTGCATTTTTGTATCGAGAAATGGTTTGGGCTTTCCCTATGTCTCGATACATTCCTTTCAGAGCAAAGGAACACTCGACATGACCGTGCCTAAAAAGAAACAGGGTTTGCCTATGGCAAACCCTGTTTCTTTTGCTGTGTCATTCTGAATAAATTGGCTCTGCAATTTTATTCAGAATCTAAAAATTACTTTTAAACTAATCTTTTTCTATAACATTTCTATTGTTAAACATTGGATTTAAAAAAAGCTCATTGGGTAAATAAAACCTTTCACAATCAGAAATAAATTTTATATCCTTTAGTGAATTATTATCACTCACAAATCTTTCTTTTAATACATCTGTGTAGTATTTCGACACTTCGACAAGCTCAGTGTCCGACAATACTGGCGTAAGCAGCGTAAGGGATAGAAGCGATTAGCCCGCAGCGTAGCGAGGACTATTAGCGTATAGCCCGACCCTGCGCTCTGGCAGGGATACGCCCTAATGCTTTTTTTAATTAAAATTTATCTTTTATACCTTACCAAGTATTTGCCTTTATCATCTATACGCGTAGCAGGTGGCATACGCATAAGTTCAAAGTAATTGTATCCTTCTTGTAAATTCTTCCAAAAATCTATTCTTAAAGGGTCAAATTTATAACTGCTTTTTAAGTAATTCCAATTGTTGGCATTCATTCTACAAGGGTAAATATGAATTGGAATAAAATAGTTTGTATCCTTATTGCCTTGCGCTTGAATATTGCACCAATATATCTCTTTAATAATATCGGTACTCATTGGCATACAGCCAATAGTTAGGCTATCGCCATGTACAAATATTTGTCCACCATAATTGCCTTTTTTGCCTAATATACTATCGCTTTTATTAGGATATGAAACTTTAAATGAAAGATAAAAACTACTGTATGGATTGTATTGATTAATGCAATAATAACCTTCGGGCACTTGCATATCTCCTTCAAATCTTTTAGGGCCTAAGGCACCAGAAAGGCGGACAATGTAGTAGGTTTTTACAAGTTTATATCTATGGTGGGTGCTATCTGATGCCCATAGTTCTAAGGCTTGCTCTTTTTTAAAAGCGCGCCAATACACAAATTTGGGAGGGTATTGTAAATTGGCTGCAGTAAAGGCTTTTTTTAATGTTTCATCACTGCTTATTCTAGCATTCCAAACGCGCTGATTACCTAATTGCTGTTCGGTTAATACTTGTGGTTGTGCGTAAGCGTTAACGGTTAGTAAAATTAAAAAAAATGCCCAATATTTCATTAATCAATAATACTAATTTTAATACTATTGGCCATGCTTTTATTTTTAATAGGCATACTGGCAGTATGTATTACACGGTCGCCACTTTTCACCATGCCTTCTTCCGTTAATTTTTCTATTACGTCAGAAAAAGTTTGATCGGTGCTTTCAAATTTATCATAATAAAAACCACGCACACCCCACACCAAGTTCATGGTTTTTAGCAGTGGTTTATGACTTGTAAATATATAGATATTGGCTTTTGGTCTGAATGATGAAATTTTATTAGCAGAATATCCTGAGCGGGTCATACCTACTATAGCTTTGGCATTTAAATGGTCGCTCATACGCACAGCTGTAAAACATATTTCATCTGATATAAAAGTATTACTATACTGAACAGGTTTAATACCTTTGAAATAAACACGTCTATCGTTTTCTACATCACGGATAATTTTTTCCATGGTTTCTACCACTTTCACCGGAAAATCACCAACACTTGTTTCGCCACTCAACATTACAGCATCTGCACCATCTATTACCGCATTGGCAACATCAGAAACTTCTGCACGCGTAGGCGTGCTATTGGTAATCATAGTTTCCATCATTTGGGTAGCTACTATTACTGGCTTGCCAGCAGCTAAGCATTTTTCTATGATGTTTTTTTGAATAAGTGGTAAATCTTGAAATGGTAATTCAACACCCAAATCGCCACGTGCTATCATAATAGCGTCCGAAACTTCAATAATACTGTCTATGTTTTTTACTGCTTCTGGTTTTTCTATTTTAGCTACTACTCTTGTTTCTTTACCTGCTGCTGCAATAAGTTTTTTAAGCGCAATGATGTCTTCTGCAGTGCGCGTAAAAGATAAGCCAATCCATTCTACATTATGTGCCAAACCAAAAGCTAAATCTTCTAAATCTTTTTCTGTTAAACTAGGAAAAGAGACATCTGTATGCGGCAAATTAAATCCTTTTTTAGGTTTTAAAATACCACCTTGAATTACTGTAACTAAAACGTCATGTTCGTTTAATACAGTGTCAATTCTTACTTCAAGTTTACCGTCATCTAATAAAATACTTTCGCCAGGTTTTACATCTTTAGTTAAATTAATGTAACGAATGCAAATTCGCTCTGCTGTTCCAATTTCTTCTTTAGAAGTTAAAGTAATTTGAGTGCCTTCAACCAGTATTACACCATCATTTTCTATTAAGCCCACTCTTAGTTTAGGTCCTTGCAAATCTTGTAGAATACAAATATCACTATTGAGTTCTTCGTTTACAGAGCGGATATTTTGTATAACCTCTTCGTGATCAGCATAATTGCCATGAGAAAAATTGAGACGGCAAACATCTACACCTGCCAAAACAATGTTTTTAATCATTTCTCTAGATGAGGTGGCTGGGCCAATAGTGGCAATTATTTTTGTTTTATTAAAATTAGACTTATACATTGTATTCGGAAATAAAATTTTTGGTATTTATTAAATTATTATAAATTGAATTTTGGGGTTTTACTATAGAAAATGGAAAAGAAAAAATATGACTAATGATTGATGTGTTTTCAACAGAGGCAACAGCACGTTCAAAGTATTTATAGATATCTTCTCCATGGCATATTAAAAAATAATCAAATAATGGCTTGCTATTAAATATGAATGATTTTTCGCTTCTATTTTGAATCAAATGCCAATTAAGTTCAACATCTTCAAATTGTTCAAAAAAATGAATATGTTTGTTAACTTCACCTACTTTATTTTCTATTTCCCAATCAAGGCTCATGTGAAATTGCATGTCGAAAGCTTGGTTTATTTGCCAAGCTACTGTGTAGGCTGGATAATTGGCTTTAATGCCTGCTATTTGAATATCGGTATGCAATTTACAAATGTGTAATCAATGAATTGAATAATTATAGTGCAAATTTACATGATGTTTAATTAAGATGATAAAATAAATTTTAATTTAAAGTTAATAATTTGTTAACTGATTCTAAAACTTTGTTCACAGGCAAATCTGCCATACAGCTTATTCCAATAACACATTGTCCTCTATAAAAACAAAGACATTCTTTATCTGGCATCACTATTTCACCTTTACCAAATAAATCAAATTCATTTGCATTAAAAATATTATTCATCAATACAATTTTCTTTTGCATACCCAATGTAAGGTGCATACCCATAGTTACTTGTGTAACAATTAAAGTACATTGATTAATTAAATTAATAAATTGAGAAAGCGAAAAAAAGCCTAAATATTTAGCCCCAGAGAGTGCTTGAATATCCTTATTTCTTTGATCTTCCTGCTCGCCTCCGAGTAATATTACTTCAAAGCCTTGTGATATTAATTTTTGAGCCAGTTCTGCAAAATATTCCTTTGGCCAAAGTCTTGTTGTCCATCTATCGCCACATCCTGTATTGAGTCCAATTATCGTTTTTGATTTGTCAATACTGGTCCATTCATAGCCTTTGTCATTATGATTGTCTAACAAATAGGTTTCACCAGAATAGGTCATGCCACACATTTCAAATATTTCTTGGCAATAGTTTTGCGTATTGGCTTTGCTCACATCATCAAATAAACCAGTATGAAACTTATGGTTTGCTAAATCATTGATTGGTTGCGCCACATTGTCTTTCAGCACATAACCATATTTTTCTTTGGCATTTACTTTTAATAGTAAAGCACAAGCTTCCTTTTCTTTGTCTAAATTTATAGCAATATCAAAAGATGCATTTTCTAAATAAATAGAAGAAGCATAATCAAATTTCAAAATCTCATCAATTTTACCACTTGGCAAAATAGCAGGGGTAAGGGTAAGCCAAGTTATTTTACAATTAGGATACAGTGTTTTATATCTGGTAACAAGCGGTGTAGTGCGTATTACATCGCCTATAGCACCTAGTTTTATAATCAGTATGCGTTTAGAAATGGGCGTATACGAAGGGCAATTATTACAATGGTAACCGCTCTCTTTGTGAGGCTTACATGGCAAGTCTCCTTTAAAAAATAAACAATCTGGTTTATAAAAATTCATAAATTATTGTATTGCAAATTAATGCTTTTTTTAGGTGTAATAAAATAGGTCAACAATATTTGGTCAAATAATTGAACTAATATTAAAAAAAATACTTTAAATATTCAAAAAAATGTGTTATTTTTGATTCATATTTATAATGCTTAGGCAATTTCTAAAAATATCACTATTTGTTTTAATTCTTTTCTCAGTTAAAAGTATCAGTGCTACCCATTTAGTTGGCGGGTTTATAAGTTACCAATATATTGGACAAAATTCTGGAGGAACACGTTACAAAATTATTATTACTTCTTACAGAGATTGTAAATCGGGAAGTCTTGAGTTTGCAGATGATATTGATATATGTGTTTACAATAGAAGAGATGAAATACTGCATAGCACTTTTAATTTTAGAAGAGGAGATTTAGAAAGAGTAAAACCTCTTGGTAGAACGGATTGCCCGGGCTCTGGGAATGTTTGTTTAGAAAAAACCACTTACACCGACAATATTACACTTCCAAATAATTCTTTTGGATATATAGTAAAATGGGAAACTTGCTGCAGAAATACACAAGTAAATTTAAAAGACGATATAAGTGGTGAGCCATATATTGGACAAACCTATGAAGCAGTTATTCCACCAACCAACATAACTAATAGTTCGCCTTTTTTTACAGAAGTTCCTGTGCCATTTATCTGTGTAAACGATACCACTGAATTAAATAATTATGCCATAGATCCTGATGGAGATTCTTTGGTATATAAATTAGCCACCCCTTGGATAGGTACTACCTTAGGGAATCAAACACCAGGTTGTGCTAGTTTTTATAGCCCCCCTATAGATATTAGTCTTGCAGATTACAAATCGGGTTACAATGGGAATATACCATTTGGCTCAAATGGCATATCATTAATTAATTCTAGAAATGGTATTACTACTTTTTTAGCAAGACAAACAGGTAATTATGCTGTGGCTATTGATTTGTTTGAATATAGACGAGGTATTGGATTGCTGAGTAAAACTAGATTAGATTTACAAATTCTAGTAGTTAACTGTACACCCAACAACAAGCCTATTATTGCCAATTCAATTAAAAGATATACAATTGTAGCTGGCGAAAAATTATGCTTTGATGTGATTGGTAAAGACAAAGACTTAACCCAAAATATATCATTGAAAGGTATTGGAAATTTACTAACAGGAGCCAATGGTTTTATTGGAAATAGAGCCACTTTTAATCCTGTAACTGGCAAAGGAACTATTAGCTCTCAATTTTGTTGGCAAACCAGCTGTAATACCAATGATTCTTTTTTATTTACCGCACAAATTATTGATGATGGCTGCCCTTCTAAGTTTACGTATGTCAATTTTAATATTATTGTTAAACCTTTTTCGGGAAAAGTAACCGTAAATGGACCCATTAATGTTTGCCAAAATTCGAAAGGAAATATTTATACCATTACCCCAACAGCCAATACTGCTGCCGAATTGTTTGGAATAAAATATAATGTAAGCGTTAATAATGGGGTGTTAAAATCTCAAGTGGGGCGTCTATTAACCATAGATTGGGATATGAATGTGCTTTCTGGCAGTATTGAGGTGGAACCAGAATCACAATATGGTTGCAAAGGACCTAAGTTTATTTACAATGTGCCTTTAAAGCAAGCACCACCATTGCCAATTATCACCGCCATTGATACTGTATGCGAAAATATAAATAAGATTTATACAACTTTGCTAACAGGTGGCTTTACCTATCAATGGTGGGTTAAGAATGGAAGTGTGTTAGGTGGTAATAATTCAAATTCAATCAATATAACATGGGGTGCTCCAGGCCCAGCCTCCGCTAAATTAGTTCAATATAATCAGTTCAATTGCCCAAGTGATACTGCTTTATTAGAAGTATGGGTATCTAAGCCAGTTACTTCTGCTATAATTGGTAGTACCACGGTTTGTCCAAATACAAAAGGTTTAGATTATGCAGTAGTTGCCAGAAATGGAAGTTCTTACAGATGGTTTGTAACAGGCGGTGTGATAGTGGCAGGCGGCAATAGCAATGCCATACAAATTAATTGGGGCAATCAAGGTTTAGGCAGCGTTAAGGTAATAGAGGTAAACAAATTTGGTTGCTTTGGAGATACTATAACGCTAATCGTTAATAAAACTTATGCCCTTATAGCTTCAAATATAGTAGGCGATATTTCTGTATGTGAATTGACAACGAATGTAAAATACAGTTTACCGTTTACAAAAAATTCTACCTATAATTGGTCGATTAGCGGAGGTGTTATTATTTCAGGGAATTTAACCAATCAAATAATAGTGAATTGGGGCATTGCAGGGCCCGGCAGCATTAGTATGTATGAAACCAGTTTCGACTCGGTTAATAATTTGGAATGTATAAGTAACGTAGTTGTAAAAGCAATAAGTATTAGACCATATCCATCAACTAAAATAATAAATGGCGATTTTGAAGTTTGTCAATATACTGGTGCAGGCATATATACTGTAAATGGATTGCCTAAATCTAAGTATGTATGGGAAATAAATGGAGATAGTGCCAATATTGTGGGGCAATTAACTAATAGCATAATTATACCTTATACTGTTTTTGGAAATTTTAATATTAAAGTAACTGAAATTTCAGAATTTGGTTGTATTGGTATTCCAATAGATTCTGTTTTAGTAATACATCCAAAACCAACCACCACGCCTATTCTTGGAGATACCATAATATGTTACCCCAATTTTAATAATTTCACCTATACAACAACAGGATTGCCAAATTCTAACTTTGATTGGTTTGTTGATGGAGGCTCAGCCTTAAGTCCTAGTATTACACCTCAAATTACAGTTAATTGGAATGGCAAACAACTAAGCTCACTTAAAGTGCTCGAAACCTCTGAATTTGGATGTGTAGGGGATACTTTAAGGCAAAATATATTCTTTGATAGACCTTCTTTGTATTTAAATTTTACTACAGTTAATCCTCCTCCATCAGAAGATAATGGTATAGATTTATATTGGAAACTCATAAATGCCCCACGCTATAATAACCAAATTTTTATTGAAAGAAGAGAAGCTGGTACAGCCAATCCTTTTATCATTGTAGGTGAAGTAAACGGCAGTATTATTACTTTTAATAATGGCAATATTTCTACAGATTTTAATGCTTGGGAATATAGAATTAAAGGATTTGATTTATGTGGGCAAGTGTTGTATACAAGTTTGCATACCAATATACTTTTATCTGGAAAAAAAGTAAATGGATATGAAGTAAGCTTAGATTTTACACCTTACATAGGTTGGGGAAGTAGCAATATTCAATATGATGTTTACAGACAATTAAAAAGTAAAACAGGCTACGATTTGTACGAAAGTAATGTAACAAACTTTAAAGCATATTACAACAATGGATTGGAACATTTCACCCAATGCTACCGTATTAAAGCCACGAAAATTGGCACCGATACAGTAACTTGGAGCAATGATGTGTGCTTAAGTTTCGATCCTATTATTTTTATTCCATCAGCCTTTAGTCTTAATGATGATGAGTTTAACGAAACTTTTTTAATGAAAGGTGGCGCGCTTAAATCAGTAGAAATAATGGTTTACAACCGTTGGGGCGAAAAATTATGGACTGGATTTGATATCAATGCACAATGGGATGGAAAGTATAAACAGAAAGACCAACCACAAGGTGTTTATACGTATTACTGCCGATACGAAGGTTTTGATGGTAGAAAATACTCTACAAAAGGTACTATTACCTTATTGAGATAGAACATTTATAAATAAAATGATTTTAATAAGTATTGTTAAAAATGCATTAAATTTGTGTCCTTTTAATCAAAGAAACTTATGGCAATTAAAATAACAGATGATTGTATAAATTGTGGCGCATGCGAGCCAGAATGTCCCAATAATGCAATATATGAGAGTGGAGTTGAGTGGGCTATACAAGATGGAACAAGTGTGGAAGGTAAATATACCTTAAGCAATGGAGATGTTATTTCAGTGTCAGAAAAATTTACACCGGTAAGCAATGAAGTATATTTTATAGTAGCAGATAAATGCACCGAGTGTAAAGGTTTTCACGAAGAGCCGCAGTGTGCTGCCGTATGTCCTGTAGATTGTTGTGTTCCCGATCCTGATAAGGTAGAATCGGAAGCAGTTCTGTTAGATAGAAAATCGCGCCTCCATATTTAAATAATGTCTAAAGGGACTTGTCTTTTAAGTTATGTGCCTATGCGCAGTGAGCCACGCTCAGGTGCAGAAATGGTGAGTAGTTTAATTTTTGGTGAGTCATACTTGCTTACCTCCGAAGACAATGGTTTTGTAAAAATTACAACAGATTTTGATAACTATGAAGGTTGGATTAGTAAAAATACTGTTTCAGAATACATTCCTTTTGATAAAATAAATGATGAATTATTTGTTATTGCAAAATCTGGCAATGAAAAAATTTTTATTCCTTGTGGAGCGAATATGCCAAGCAATAATGAATTTAAAAAAGATGAAATAATTTTTAAGATTGAACCATCTGTAAGAACCAATCACCATTTACCCATCAAATTAAGACTAACTAAAACTGCTCAAATGTTTTTAAATACACCTTATATATGGGGTGGACGCAGTTTTATGGGAATAGATTGCTCAGGTTTTGTACAAATAGTTTTTAAGGCCAATGGCATCAATTTGTTACGCGATACCAATCAGCAAATTTTACAAGGAACTGAAGTGTTATTTGAGAACCGAAACGTTGGAGATTTAGTTTTTTTTAGTAAACCTAATTCTGATAAAGTAACCCATGTAGGCTTGCTTTATAATTCCGATACGGTAATTCATGCAAGTGGCTTTGTCAAGTTGCAATCATTAGAACCTGAAGGTTTAATTAATGAAAATTGTGAAACAGAATACAAATTAATGGCAATAAAAAGATTAATTGATTAAATTACCAATGCGGATTATTCATTTAAGCGCAAGCGATAAAGGAGGAGCATTTAAAATGGCTGACAAGTTAGTGAAACATCAGAATGCTAGTGGATTGATAGCGCATCATGCAATTTTTACTGGCAATTTATCAAACATTGAAGTTACAGGAATAAATTTTTTAGATAAAATTTATAAATTTTGTTTGCATGCTTTTGAAAAATTTATTTTTTTATTTTATGAAAAGTCAAAAGATAAAAGATTTAAGTTTTCTTTCGGCTATCCAGGTGTTTCTATTAAAGTGTTAAAAAAAATAACTGAAGGGTTTGATATTATTCATATTCATTGGATTAATAAAGGCTTTATAAATATTAATGATTTATATCAACTGAATAAACCAATAGTATGGACAACTCATGATATTTGGATAGCAACAGGAGGCTGTCATTTAACAATGGGTTGCAATCACTTTGAAAAAGAATGCGGAAACTGTTTGTATCTAAAAAGACCTTATCCAAATGATTTGTCTTTTGACTTATTTAAAATTAAAAAACAAGTTGTTTCCAACCTTAATGTTGCATTTGTAGCACCCAGTGTATGGATGTTTAATAATTTGAAAAATAGTCCAATTACTCAAAGTAAATATTTGCATAATATACCTAACGGTATAGATACAAGCATATTTAAAAATATAGATTTACTCAGAAATGAAGTTTTTACAATTGGTTTTGTAGCTGCCAATTTGAATGATGAAAATAAAGCATTATTCCGTTTAGCAAATGCAATCAATCTCTTAGTTTCCAATTTTCTGGGTATAAAAGTAAAATTGATATTGATAGGAGAGAAGAAAGAAAATTTTAAATTTAATTTTAATTGCGCAATAGAGCAAGTATCATTTGTGAAAAACGAGCACGAAATGGTAAATTACTACAATCAAATGGACTTGTTGGCAGTTACCTCTACCTTAGAAACATTGCCAACTAATATTATTGAGGCAGGCTGCTGTGGCACGCCCTCTATTGCCTTTAATGTTGGCGGAATAAGCGATGTTATTTCTTCTGAAAATGGAATATTAATTGAGGCTTTTGATGAATCAGAATTTTCAAAATCATTACATTATTTAACTAAGAACGCAATGGATAGAGAAGAAATTTCTAGTTTTATGAAACAAAAATTTAGTTTGAAAAATGTATCTGAAGCCTATTTAAAAGTTTACAATTCCTTTTAATTTTTATTTAGTGCAAAAGCATTGTTAAAATTATTTGCAACTATTTGAATATTTATTTTATCCTCAATAATTTTTAAAGAATTACTTCCTAACAAATCGATATCATTAGACCAAACATGCTTAATAGCTTCTGTTAATGATTCTAAATTCCCATCCTCAAAATAATACCCATTTACACCTTCAAAAACTAAATGTTTTTCAGTTCCATCTGCTATTGAACAAATAATTGGTAATGAATGGCACATTGCCTCATTAATAGATAATCCTCCCATACCAGCTAATACATAAATACCTGATTTTAAAAATTCAACACTTTGAGCCTCGCCTTCATAGATAGCGCCAAGAAATTTTATTTGATTAGTTAAGTTTAAGGATTTAGTCAATTCTTTTAAATTGCCTTCTTCTTCTCCATTTCCAATAATGGCTAATTCTATTTCGGGATAATTAGGCTTTAAAAGTTCGACTGCACGAATAAGTAAATCAACATTTTTCCATTTAACTAGCCTTCCTACGTGAATAATTCTGAATTTATTTTTTATTATTGTTGATGTTTTATTAGATTCTATTTTCTTTATTGTTTTGAATATATAGTCAGTATCTGGTGAGTTATAAGTTGCAAAAATTTTATTTTTATCAATACCATACGAAGCTAATATATCTATACCAACATCTGTATATGTAAAGGCCGAATCAGCAATGAATGAATAAGTTAATTTTCGGAATAGTTTTGTTATTGAAAAGTTAAAAAATGAAGTAAATATTTTTTCATTTCTTTGACTTTCAGCACATCGTAAAGTAAAATTTTTTCTCGATTCATGATTGTAAGGGACACTAAATGGAATTTCTCTAACTATAATTTTAATTTTTTTGTATTTAAGTTTTAATAGTAATAGCGGATTGAAAATAAGCGCTAAAAAATATGGCCAACCCAAAACAATAATTTTTGTGTTTTCTGATTTAATAGTTGAGTAAAAATTTTTGAAAAAGGGCTTATTGTACCAAGTATTATATTCAACTAACTTTATTGATTTAAACGCTGTGTCTTCGTCTGATAAATGAACCCCATTGCCTATGGTTCTGCCTCTAGTATCAGGAGAAATAGTTAGTATTTCTACCTTACTACTCTCATTTATTTTACTAAGTAATTTAATTAAATAATGGGGCAATCCGCCAAAAACAAAAACAACTTTCATTAGAAAAGCAAAATTAAAATATTTTCATGTTTTTAACTAATTTATAATTTTTTCCCCTAACTATTCCTTTAAAATTTTGTATTCCATTTTAAGATAGATATGTTACACATTTATTAAGTATAGGCTTATACCAAAATTAATGCTTAAACAAACCCATTTTAAACAAATCAATTATCAAAATGGCACAATTGAGGAAGAAATTGTAGATGAAAAAAGCGAATATTCAAGTTTTTATCCAAGCGTAAATTTAGGATATAGATTAGAAATTCACGTAAATTAGAATGAAGAATCCATCAGAATTGAGCCTTATGCGCAGTTTTCTTTTATCAATGCTAAAAATAAAAATTTAAGTAATTCATTAACTGGTTTTGGTTTGCGTGTTGCTTTTTTATGGATGCAATAAACTAATTTTGCAACAATGGCTGCAATTATTCAAAAAGAAATATGGACCGATAGAACGAAAGAATGGTCTAAAGAAGATATTTTAAAACTATACGAAAAACCTAATATTTTTCAAATAGACTTTTCAAGATACTTGAATGAAAATTTTATTCAAAAGGATACTAAAATTATAGAAGTGGGTTGCGAAGCTGCTGGAACGGCTGTTTTATTAAATCAACAATCCAATATTTATTTATTGGATTACAATGAACATATTATCAATATTGTTGAAAAAGCTTGGCAACAAAAAAAGTTAAAAGCTAATTTTGTGTGTGCAGATATGTACAATATGCCTTTTGAAGATGGCTTTTTTGATGTGATATATAATGGTGGCGTTATAGAACATTATGATAGAAACGAGCGTAATAGAATTTTTAAAGAATATGCTAAAAAACTAAAAACTGGAGGGTATATGGTTATTGCTTACCCAAATCACCATTCGTTTCCATATAAAGTGGCCTATACAATACGCACACTCACTAATAGATGGCCTTTTCCAAAAGAGTTAAAAATTTATGATTTAAGAGAATCTATACAAGGTTTAGATTTGGAATTTGTAAGCCGAAATGTATTGGCAAAACAAACTGTTTTTGATTGGCTTGGCTTTTGGAAATGGCTAAAATGGAGCTTTGAAAAACTAGACAAAGTATTCAACTATGAAGGTTATTTATCAGTGGTAGTGTTAAAGAAATTATAAAGTATTTAATGCTTTAATAACATCTTGAAATAAAGTATCCATATGCCATTGGTGCTTCTTTTTTATAACATTTATTCTGCATTCTTGCAGCCACTTAGAGGTTAATTCATTTTGAACAAAATAATCAAATTTTTGCAATTCATCTATTCCGAATATCTTTCCAAAATTATTTTTATTCACTAATTCTTTTGCATCGCCATCAGGTAAAATACCGATTATTGGGAGTCCTAAATTAAAGTATTCAAAAATTTTGCTTGGCACACAAGCCTCTAAATAAGGATTAGTAAGAGATACAATGCCTATATTTATATTTTCTGACACGAAATTTAAAAATTCATTATGTGGCATTAATGCTCTAAAATTAAATTGATTTAAGAAAGGTAATATTGGTTTGTAATTTTGATAATTGCCTATAAAAAATACCTTTAAATTCTTTTCACTATTGGCTAATATTTTTGCTATAACCTCCACACTTTGATGTTTGCCAAAAAGACCGGCATACATTAAAGAAAGTGGATTGGAGTTAAAATTTTCACTCAATGGATAATCATAAAAATAACCATAATAATTATTCATCATGTTGCTTTCATTTAAAAATGAATACTTTTTAATAAGACTTATTTTAAAAAAATCAGAAGAAGTAATAATTAAATCAATATTGCTTAAATATTTTTTCTCAAAACTATTTCTTTTAAATCTGAGTTCATTACTTACATATAATCCATTTACAGAAGCATGGTTAATAGGATCTTGAAAATTAATAACATACTTACAATTTAACTTTTGTTTTAAATAATGCCCTATGGCTAAGGTTTCTAAACTGCCACCAGTGGTGCAAAAAACAATGTCTTGTTGAGTTACAATTTTACTTAAATATTTAATTGTATTTTTAGCAAAGAAATAATCTTTATCCGCTATCAAATTAAATCTTTCTAACACATCGCAAATTTGTTTTTGATAAAAATAAGGAATATAAGTGACATTATTTTTTACAGATATCTCTTTACCTCGTTTATTTGGCATTACAACATGCACTTCATAATTCTTAGAAAATAATTCAATCTGCTTTTTTCTAATTAAAACACCTCCAAAATGTTTATCTGATTCAATGTCGAAATATTGAGAAATAAAATATAATTTCCTCATCTCTTACCCAATTTCCTTCCCACTAAATCTAACAATGCATTTTGGTAATTACCCATCATTACAAATACTAAAGCTACCAGTAACACAAATACTATTTTTAACCCAAACAATGCCCATGAAAAAGCAAAACCAGTAAAAAATTGATAGTATAAAACAATGGCAATTAAATACACCATTAAAAATTTAGCCAATCGCCATAAACCTAAATTCATTTTTTCTAATTTTCGGGCAAAATAAAACTCAATACTTACCATAACAATGGCTCCCATTGTTTGTGCCATAGCTATTGCAGAAGCTCCAAATTTGGGAATTAACAAGGTATTTAAACTGTAAATAACACTAGCGCAACTTAGCACTGCAATAGTGATGAAAACAGTACGTTGATGAAAGCTAATTATAGTGCTAAACAAACGATGATAAATAGAAAATAAAAATGGAATACATAAGCCAGAAACATACACATAAGCTGTGCTATATTTGGGGTTATTATTGGATAATAGCATAATGACCTCTTGTGCAAAAAATGTAATACCAATATGTGCAAATAAAACAACTACCATACAAAGCAAAGTCAATTCCCTTGTTTTCTTATGGGTTCTATCTCTATCGTTTATTAGTCCACTCATAACCACAGGGCTTAGCACTTGTGTAATAGCATCTATGATAAAATACATAATAGTGGCAATACTTGCAGCTATGGAAAATAACCCCACTATATCCTGTTTAGGATATTGCTGCTGCATCATTAAAACAGGGCTTTGGGTATTTATCCATGCAGCAATACCTGTAGGCAATAATGGTACAGAAAACCATAAGGCTTCTTTTAAATACTGCCAATTAAATACAAATTTAAGATACTTGTTGCGTAAAAAATAAACAGTTACCATTGTCATTAAAACAATGGCTATAAAAGCATCGCCAATTAATCTGCCCAATACACCCATTTGATAATGTGATACCAAAATGATAGATAAGCCAACGCCCAATACTGTTGCCAAAATTTGAAATAAGGTTGTTTTATGCGATTCTAAACTTTGATTAAAAAAAGCTATACCCAACTGACCAAGTTGCAATAATATTAAAGGAAAACACAGCAGAGCAATGGTATAATTTGAGTATTGAGAATTTAATTGAAAACTATAAAAACAGATACTCATAGATATAAACCCTACAATGAGCACAAACCAATAACTGGTGCTAAACATTGATTTTAGCTTTTTGATATCCTGCTTATACAATTGAAAAAAACGAATAAACGCGCCATCAATACCAAACGAAACAATTAAAGGTAAAATACTTTTCATGGCATTTAAAGCGCCATATTCTCCTATTTCTACAGGTGATAAATAATGCGTAAAAATAGGCATAGTAAACACCGCCAAGCCTTTGATGATAAGACTTGTGAACATATACCATTTACCTACTTTAAAAATAGATTTTGCCCAACTGCCTTCGTGTATATCTGCTATATTAGTCAAATTAATGAAAGGCAAAGGTAATTAAATTTGTGGGTTAGAAATACTTCAAAAGTTTTGAATAATGAGTCATTCTGAACTTTTTTGCTCTGAAAAAAGATTTAGAATCTACCTAAACATCAGATTCTGTATAATTTTGCAAAGCCAAAATTTACAGAATGACAGCTAATTTTCACCTCTTATTTATTAACTTTTTAGACCACTGCATTCAATTTTTCTTCTAAATCATTCCTAGTGTTAAAAATATATTGGTTGTATGCTCCTAAATATTTTCTATCAATTAAATATTCGTATCCTTTTACTTCTCCTATGAATCCTATTTTATCAAAATTAAATCTATCCCAAATAGTTGTAGAAAAAGGACTAACACCTATTTCAGCCTCATACACATTAGAAATTGTATTGGGAGCTGTGCTACAATATACATTTGGCAATTGCTTTACTTGGCTTAAAAAAGGTGGTTCAATACCATGCGTGTTCAATAAGTCGCGCTCAAAGGGATGTAAATACACTGCTAAACTTAATTGTCTTTCAGCACAAAATTGAATTGTGAAATTCAAAATATTTTGTGCAAATAAAGCAGCAGGATTATTCAAATGTAAATGGTTTTTAATGTTGTCAATATTAAATTCTCTATCCAATCCATCTATTCTGGCCCATTCGCCACTGCTATAAAAACCTATTTTATAGGTATTTGAATTATTGTTTTTTAAATATTCATCTGTATAAATATCTACCTCCTCTAGTCCCCATCTTTCTATGGTTTTGCAAACTAGCCAATTATTTTTAACAAATATTTTTATTTCATCTTCTTGGTATTTAGAACATAATTTTAAATGAGCGTTTGGTAAATAGGAGTATCTATTGTATGGGTAAACCATAGAATTACTTGTAGAAATTTCAATAGATTTAAAACTTGAAATGAGATAACTTGTAACATATATTTCAGCCGAAAAAAGACAAAAAACAAAAAAGGAGTTTTTGTTATATTTGTTTAGACAGTATAAATTAAAAATAGAAAACAAAGAAAAAGGAATTTTCCCCTTACTAAAAATTGTAATAAAAGAAACAAAAACGGCTATCAGCCAAATTTTAATCAATAATGGTATTTTTTTAATTAATAATAAATAGCTAGAAACTGCAAACTTCATATTGTTGATAGCCTTTATACTCTCGATATCAAAGTTTGTATATTTATTTAAAAATAATTTACGTCTGTTGTCAATATAGGCAGCATTACTCATTTCATAAAACAACAAATCTGTAGGCAATACTTTTTTAAAGCGTATAAAAAATAAAATTGGATAACAGAGAATTCTAAAAAAATCTTTTATGTTTTTAATTACTATTTCTTTATGACTAATGGTAGGAAAATTATTGTACCTTAAAAATAATGATTTTAGAAATGAAATTTCTACTTTACCATGTATCAAATATACAAAAAGTAATACTTTCCTCATACCAAAGGTTCCCCACGTTTATAGTTTTTGATAGCTTTTGTGCCCAGTAATTTTTCAAAATGCAAAGGCTCCATTCCTCCACCTGGTCTGATAATACGTATATTTTCAGATGTTAATTCATTGCCTATTTGAATATCTTTTACAACATAAATAGAGCGTTTGAAAACAACACTTTTTTGTTCGTTTGGCATGATAGTGGTTTGCACTGTTCCTAGCGATTGCCATGCGCTTTTACAGTCTTTTACCAATTGGGTAAATTCGGCAGGTTCTAAGCTAAATGCGCTATCTACACCGCCATCTGCTCTGCTCAAACAAAAATGTTTTTCTATTACTTGCGCGCCTAAAGCCACACTCGCCACAGATACAGCTGTGCCCATGGTATGGTCGCTAAGTCCAATGGTAGTGTTGTAACGGTTTTTATAAAAAGGAATAGTTAATAAATTACTGTCTGTTTCTATAGCAGGATAGGTGCTTGTGCATTTTAATAAAGCTATCTCACTGCTGCCATTTTGTTTCAAAGTTTCAATCGCTAAATCTATCATTTCTATAGTGGCTATTCCACCCGAAATAATAATAGGTTTGCCTGTTTGCGCTACTTTTTTAATGAGAGGGATATGGTTATTTTCAAAAGAAGCAATTTTAAAAATAGGATTGCCTAAGGCAGTTAAAAAATCAACAGCATATTCATCAAAAGGAGTTGAAAAACAAATAAGACCTAATTTTTGTGCATACTCAAATATTGGGGCATGCCACTCATAAGGCGTGTAAGCTTCTTGGTATAATTCATATAAATTTTTACCATTCCAAAGCGATTTTTCGTCATTAATATCAAACAAACCACCTCTGTGATTTATAGTGATAGAATCTGGGGTATAAGTTTGAATTTTTATAGCATGCGCACCAGTTTTGGCTACTTTCTCTACTATTTTTAAGGCACGCTCCAAACTTTGATTGTGATTGCCGCTCATTTCGGCAATAATAAAAGGTGGTTTGCTGCTATCAAATATTTTTTCACTCATATGATACTTGCAAAAGTAAGGGCATAACTTTCATTATTTTCAATCATTGTTTTTTCTTTTAAAATATAACCTGCTTTTATAAAACTTTGATAGGAGGCCATATTCGTTGTTTTGATATAAGCTACTATCACTTGTCCTTTATTTTTAGCCATAAAATCGTGACTTGCCATGGCTATCATTTTGGCAGAAAAGCCTTTGCCTCTATGCAAGTAATCTACCGATACGCCAATAATATTTTCATTCGTTTTTATTGAAATTCTCACCTGTCCAATAGCTTGTTGTTGATTATTTAAAAATAAGTAAAAGTAATTTTTAGTATTTTCAATTTGCGTTTCAAACCACTGAGAATGGTCTTGCAATGAAATAGCTTGTTGATTGTACGAATTTTCTCTTACCTCTTGATCATTGGCCCAAGTATAATATTGCATTAAATCGGCTTTATCCGCCATTTTGAAACTGATAGGTTGAAAAATATATTCATGAATTAAAACGTCATAATTTTTATTAGCAATACTCACAGCATTTTTTATGCGTTCTTTTTCTTTAAAACCACTTTGTGATAAAGCATTGTAAAGCAGTGGGCGTATATTGTAAGCATAAGTAAAAAGGCTGTTAAAATTTAAATCTATGTCTCCTATCTGTTTTATCTGTTTTAAGTAATTACACCAATCAGACACAAATATTTCAGCGTTAATAGCTCTTTCATGTGGTGTTAAAAAAGATATTTCAGCCGTTTTTTTCTCCCAATTGATATGCACTAATCCTCCATAGCCTATCAATTTATTGTTTTCTAAAAAACTAAAGAGAAGTTGTGAAGGCTGTGCTTGCTCAAAAAGTTGATTAATAACAGTATTAAAATAATTGTCTTGCTGAGCTTCTGTTAAAGGTTCATTTTGTCTTAAAATATCAATTTGGTCATTGCGCCACTGCCTTATAGAATGTCTATCTTCATGCCTTATAGGTATCAATTTATAATTTCCAAAACTATATGTTTGTTGATATAATGGGAGGTAGGTGCGCATGGATAAATTAAAGATATTTTCTAAACACAGCCTTGGCTGGGTTGCCTACTAATAATTTTTCATACCCTATTTGTAAAGCATTTTGATATACAGACAACATTTCTTTAAAGCAATCAATAAAAAATTTAGTATCATCAATATGATGACTAAAGCAAGGCACAAAAGCACCTTGAAATAAAACGCCTCTAATTATCATTTCTTGCATTGCCAGAGTTCGCATGCCCTGACAAACCTCTAGATTCTTATTTTTAAATATAAAACTTAACATCCAATTGCAAGGTGTTATAAGAATATAACTACTCAAATTAAATTGGTTAATTAATATGTTACATTCTTCAATTAAAAGATCACCTATTTCCTGATTATGTTGAATTACATTTTCCCTCTCAAATACATTAATTGTGGCTATTCCTGCAGCCAGGGCACTAGTTTCGCCACCATGGGTAGTTGAAATTAAAAATACTTTTTCCGCACCTTCATTTCTTATGCCTCCAAGTTCCATTACTTCTTTTGTGCCTGTTAGCGCACAAAAAGAATAACCATTGGCAATGCCTTTACCCCAAGTTGCCATATCAGGTAGCGTATTATACTTACTTATGGTGCCAGGAAAATGGGATTTAAAGCCTGTTATCATTTCATCTTGAATAAACAAAGCACCATATCGATGGCATAATTCAATAGCTGCTTTTAAAAAATTTTCAGGCTTGTTTTTAGCTTCGCATTGGCAGTTGTAACAGGTTAATCTCTCAGGTTCAGAAATGACGCAGGCTATATCATTGGGGAATTGCTCAAAAAGCTTTTTCAACGAATCTATATCACACCCTTTGAAAGTGACACTCAATGATTTGTTTTCCTCTGGTATGCCTGCATCACATTGTGTTTTGCCAATAAACCAATCATCATAAGAATAAAATGGATGGTCGGAAGGAAACGCAACCATTTTTCTACCTGTTTTTGCACGTGCGAGTTTTACAGCCGCTGTTATTACCAATGAACCATTTTTTCCAAATTTAATCATGTCATGCTGAGGCACCAATGCTAAAAATTTTTCAGCTATTTCTTTTTCTAAAACAGAAGGGCGTTGAAAATTCACTCCTTTATCAATTTCTAATTTAACCTTGTTGTTCACCTCTTCATAAGCATGTCCAAGGCTTACAGATGTTAATCCCATGCTGCAATCTAAATATTTATTGCCATCAATATCCCATACGTAAGGACCTTTTCCTCTTTCTATTGCTGCAGGAGAAAGCTGTGGAAACTGATCATCTCCTTTTGAATAGGTATGGGAACCGCCAGGTATCAAGTCGTGTATTTTAGACCTGTAATCGTCCGATTTTTTAAAATTAGTAATTTTTGTCATTTAATAATGATTTATTAAGTCCTTCGTTTCTATTAATGTGTTTATTCAAATTAAAAACGGATTTATTTTTAATTATATAATCTGAATATTCTTTCCAAGTTTTATTAGTGCCCATTTGTACTATTATTTTCTTTAAAAGTTCAAAATCGTTTTGTTCATCTAAAGTTATTCTTACTTTTGAATAATCACCAAATGTATTTAAAAAATTATCAGATAAAAACTTTTTACCATTTCTATAAGTAGAATTTTTCAAAATATAAGGTGTAACATGTTCCTTTTCTGAATCTAATGTTGCTTCGAAATAAGCTTTTTCTAAAGAATCAAAAGAAAATACTTCTACATCCTGTCCATCAGGAAACATAGGTTGTAAAGTATTGGAACAATATTCTAATTTATTCTTGATAGCAAAACTAATTACTTCATCAATCAAGTGTGGGTCAATTAAAGGACAATCTGATGTAACCCGAACTATCCATTTTGCTTGTAAATGTTTTACAGATTGGTAATACCTATCCAGAACATCATCAATTTCTCCTCTGGCTACTTTAACATCCAAAGAATTACAAAGGTCAACGATAGCATCGTC
>JABMMZ010000111.1 GCA_013205405.1 Bacteroidota bacterium
ATTTGATAGTGCAAAGATGTAGGCACTCAAAAATTTTATTCGGTAATTAAATAGTTACTGTCGAATAGAAGCGTTTATAAACGGTTAAAGTCGGCTTTGGTTTTTTAAATAATAGATATTTTCTTTATTAATTACTTAAAAAAATATATTATTGCTTGAGATAACAACCAAACTAAAAAATGTAAAAACACTATTGTTTTAATAATTTTAATCAATCTAGAAAAAATATTAAATTTTCTGAAATATATTTATCACAATAATATTTTAATAAAATACAATTTACTTAATGCTAATAACCTACTAAATACTTCCTAAAAACGGCTGAATAGAAAATAGTCTTTTAGATATAATTGATGTTAAAAATTAAACTTATGGTTTTAATAAATTAAAATTAAATTAATGATATCATAAAGTATTAATAACTTTATTATTTAATATAGAAAATACTAAATGCTAAATTTTGCATCATGAAATTTTTATACAAATTATTAAGCATTTTAAGTTTATTATTTTTTACTTCAATTAATGCACAAACCACTTTATCTATTGGCGATATATCAATAATTGGCTTTAATGCTAATTCTCCTGATAATTTTACCTTTGTTACTTGGGTAAATTTATCTAATTCTACCCAAATTAAATTTACAGATAATGGATTTTTAGCATCAAGTTCGTCAACAACGGCAAGTAATGGTCGTGGTGGCGAAAATTTTGTAACTTGGACTAATAACACAGGTTCTACTATTGTAGCTGGTACTGTTATTAAAATAGAAAACAGTTCTACACCTGCTGCTTCTATTGGATCTATCTCTCAAATACTAAATGGAATATCAGGCTCTGGCGACCAAATATTTGCTTACCAAGGTACTGGGGCTGGCACTTCTTCAAGCACCTCAGATTGGGGCAGTAATGCCAATCCAACAACTTTTACTGGTACAATTTTATATGGTTTAAATTTTGCATCTGCATGGTTAAGTTCGGGTACAACATCTGCACAACTTTCTTATTTACCATCAGATTTGAACGTATCTAATGGCAATATTGCCATTTCTACATCTTCTGTTACTTCTGCTCAATTTACTGGTTCGCGCACAAATTTAAGCACTTTTGCAGCTTATAGAACAAATGTAAATAATTCGTCTAATTGGACAACATTAACCGGAACTAGCAGCACGACTAGTTTGTCAACAACTGCATTTACATTAAGTTGCACACCTCCTTCGACACAAGTTTCGGCTTTAGGTTTTACCAGTACTTCTTCAACTAGCACTACTCTGGGCTGGACCAATGGCAGCGGGGCTAACACAATTGTGGTAGCCAAATCAGGATCAGCAGTAAATTCTGACCCAGTTTCTGGAATTACTTACACAGCCAATGCAACTTTTGCATCAGGAACACAAATAGGTACAGGTAATTATGTGGTATATTCTGGCACAGGTACTTCGGTAGCTATTACAGGTTTATCTGCAGCCACTACTTATCATTTTGCAGTTTATACTTTTGATAGTTCAGGCGCTTCATCATGTTATAAAATTTCGGGTGCTACAGCAAATGAAACTACTACTTGCTCTACTCCTATCAATGTAAGTGGTGCTTCTACAAGTAATGCTATCAATACTCAGGCAACTATCAATTGGACAAATAGTGGTTGCTTTGATGAAGTTTACGTATTCATAGATACAACTTCAGGATTAGGTTCTGCTCCTTCGGGTAATGGAAGTGCATACACAGCTAATGCTGTATATTCTAGCAATGGACAATGCATTTATAAGAATACAGGAACAAGTGTTACAGTAACTGGTTTAACAAATTCAAGCACTTATTACTTTGAAATTTATACAAGAAAAGACTCGGTATGGAGCAGTGGCGTAGAGGTTTCTGCAACCCCAGTATTAGTTCCTGTAATGACAGAACTCATAGTGCCTCAATTTATGGCAAGCAAAACCGCTGCGAGTATTAATAATGCAAGAACGCCCATAGCTGTTTGTTTGAAAATTGATGATTTAACACCTAATACGGCCTATGATATAAAAATCGGTTTGGCATTAACCAGCGATGCATCAAATATTTTTGGTGCTGGTAATATTTTTAATGGAACAAGCTATTCTGGTCAAACTAGATTAAATGCATTTACAACTAATGGCACAGGTAGTAGTGGTGCAGTTTGGTTTTATTTACAACCAACAGGCAATGGAACAAGATTTGGAGGCGGACAAATTCATGAAATAAGAGTAGGATATACCACTTCAGGAGGTTCATTTTCAAGTACGCCAAATTTTGAAGGTGTAAAAACTATTACAACTTTAGATGTGCAGAATACTGCTACATCTCCAACTTCAGACGATGGTGCATTTATAAAAGGCACTACAAGTAGCAGTTTTAATGGAAAATATATTTTGGCTTATGACAATGTAAACGGAACTGGCGACCCACTTTTTGCATACCAAGTAAATACTGCCTTGCCAACCAATATCTCACAAAGTGATTTGCCTTCAGACTTAAATGATGTTTACTTACAAAGCGGAACAAGTACTGTTGGCGATTTTCCAGTTGTGGTACCTATTGGAGCTAATAACTCAAATGGTTTAAGACGATTTGAATTTAGAAATACAGACAATACTTTTTTTGCAAGTGTTACAGATGCAGATGGTAATTGGGGTTCTGGGATGAATACAACCACCATAGCTAGAAAAGATTTTCAAACCATTAATTTATTTCAAGGTAATGAAGAAGATATTAGAATAAATGGAGATATAGTGTTGCCAGGTCCTTTAACTTTATCTAATTCTTTAATTTTTGATTCAGGCAAAATAAATACAAGTAGCACCAATTTATTAACACTTCAAAATGCCTGCACGGTAAGTCCTGCAGGAGGTTCTGCAACTTCATTTGTTGATGGTCCTTTGGCTAGAGAAGTATTCGGTAATAGTGAAGTTATATTTCCAATTGGAAAAGGGACAGAATGGGCTAGAGCAACTGTAACGCCTAGACAAAATGATTCAAGAGGAACACAATTAAGAACTTATTTATGTGAATATTTTAAAGCAGGTTATGGTACTTACACTTTAGACACTGCGCAATCTAATCCATTGGTTGTTGCTAGTAAATGTGAATATTGGAATATTTCTGAGCAAAGTGCTGCAACAGGTTCGGATTTAGAAACCAAAATAAAGTTGTATTGGAGATTAGTATCTGAAGTGGGAAGCACTACTGGCAATAGACAAGATTTGCGCGTAGCGCACTTTACATCTGGAATGTGGAGCTATGAAGGCAGCGCTCCTACCATAGTTGATAACGGTATAAATGATGGTACCATTCAATCGGATTGGGTGAGTACTTTTAGTCCATTCTCATTGGGTTCTATTTCTTCTTTAAATCCCTTGCCTACAAAATTAATTTCTGCTTCTGCCACTTGTAATAAAAATAATAACTTAATCCAATGGTCTGTAGTTGAAGATAACGAAACAAATGCTTTTAAAATTGAAAAGTTTCAAGACAAACAATATTACCCTTTAGTAACCATCAACTCAAAAAATAAAAACACAATGAACACCTATTTTTACTCTGATATTAATGCCACTCAAAATACTATTTATAGAATTTCAGAAATAGGATTAGACAATAATATAAATGTTTTAGCCACTGTAAAAACCTTGTGTAATGGCAATGTTGAAAATACAGTTCAAGTTATTCAATTGGAAAATAATATCGAAGTTAAATTTAATGATATAGACATTATTTCAGAATTTACCTTGAGTAATGTCCTTGGTCAGGTAATTAAAGTTGGCCATTTCACCAATAGCCTAACTATTGACAAAACATTTTTAGCCTCAGGTATTTATATCTTAAATATAAAAGAATTAAATACGAGTTATAAGATTTATGCTTTTTAAGCATAATCATTTTGCATTGATAATTGTTTGTGCATTTTTATTCAATAAAAGTATACAAGCGCAATTTACACCTGGTAATTTAGTTTTACTCAGAGTTGGTAATGGTAGCACTGCATTATCTTCGGCTGCCAATCCTATAAGCTTAATAGAATATACCACTTCTGGAACAAGCACAGGATACAGTGTTAGTATGCCAACTAGCGTATCTGGGTCAAATAGAATATTAACCCAAAGTGGTTCTGCTACTTCAGAAGGAGACTTAACTTTATCAACCAATAAGCAGTATATATTGCTTTGTGGTTATGATGCAGCAATAGGAACTACCTCGGTAGCTACTACAGGTAATCATAATGGCGTAATAGGACGCGTAGATGTGAATGGTAATATTAATACCTCAACTTACTTTTTAAGAACTTCCGGTAATGCTTTTGTGAATGACAATTTTCGTTCAGTATGCTCTAAAGATGGTATAGCTTATTGGGCATCTGGAAATTCTTCTGGTTCAAGCGGAGGAGTACGTTATATTGCACATGGTACTGCAGGAAGTGCTGGCACACAAGTAAGTACTACTATTACCAATTCGCGTACAGTTAATATTTTCAACAATCAATTGTATGTAACAAGTAATTCAAGTACTTATAGAATGAGTACTGTAGGCACAGGTACACCAACCACTACAGGCAACACAATAACAAATATGAATGGTATGCCTACATCTAATTTTGATCCGTATGCTTATGTTTTTTTGGATAGAGATGCAACAGTATCAGGAGTCGATGTTTGCTATATCGTTTCATTAGGTGGAAGTGGCGTATCGGCAGGCATTTTTAAATATTCTTACAATGGTACTACTTGGACAAACAGAGGAAGTATTACAGGCTATTGCAGAGGATTAACGGCTATGGTAAATTGTGCAGGTGAGGTAGATTTATATGTAACAGTTAGTAGTTCTAATAATGCTAAACCAACAGCCTTGCATAAAGTAACCGATAATGCAGCTTTTAATGCCAATATTTCTGCGAGCAGTTTAGGAACTGCAATTGCTACGAGTGGCAGCAACTATGCCTTTGGCAGTATTGCCTTTGCGCCTGAAAATAATTTAAGTATTTCTACTACTCAAACAGTAAGCGCTGGCACATATTCTAAAATTAAAATTTTAAGCGGAGGAATAGCCAATTTAGGTGGTAATATAAAAATTACAGATTCACTCATTATTTATAATAAAGGTACATTAAATTGCTATAATTATGTGTTAAGCAGTGTTGCCAATTTTCCTGCAAATTTTATACTTAAAGACAGTGGAACTTTAAAAATTGGACATATAAATGGAATTGCCCAAACAACAGCTACAGGCAATATTCAAACTTGCAACAGATTATATGCGAGTAATGCTTATTATGAGTATAGTGGCACTTCTTCTCAAGTAACAGGCGATGGCTTGCCAAGCGAAGTTTTTAGTTTTAAAATTAACAATTCGCAAGGGGTTACTTTGAGCAATAATTTGAGTATTAAAAACAAATTTTTATTAACCTCAGGACTATTGAAAACAACTTTTTCCAATATTTTAAAATTAAAAAATACGGCTTCTGTTTCTCCAGATGGCGGCACAGCAAGCTCCTATGTGAACGGACCAATGGACTGGGAAATTTTAAACAATGCAGAGCGTTTATTTCCAATTGGTAAAGATACTATTTGGGGTAAGTGTAGTTTAGAGCCTTTTCAAGCAGATAATAGAGGCGCGCCTACTAGAATATTTAGATGTGAGTATATAGATTCTGGTTATGGTGATTACACCATAAATACATTACAAAGTAATCCACTAAACCATGTAAGTGAATTAGAATTTTGGCTCATATCTGAACAAACTGGGGCTAGTGGAACAAATGATGATGTAAGTGTTAAACTATATTGGACCAATTATTCCAGAGTAGGAGCCAACTCTATTATTAGACAGGATTTAGCAGTGGCTCATTTTGTAAGCAGTAAATGGAATCATGAAGGCAGTTCGCCCACAATTTTAGATAATGGCATGGCTGATGGTTATGTTCAATCAGATTGGGTAAGCATTTTAAGCCCATTCACATTGGGTTCTATAATTGCTTTGAATCCATTGCCATTAAATTTATTAGCATTATATTCGGAATGCGACCATAAGGGTACAAAAATAATTTGGAATACAAGCAACGAAACACGCATAAAAAACTACATTTTAGAAAAATGGTGCGATACTAATTTTTGTGAAATTGGAATAATTAAAGCTACTAATTTGAATACAGAAACTAACCGTTACAGCTTTATATATATTAATAATAGGAATAATGAAACTTATAGATTAGTAGAAGAATTAGAAAATGGCAAACGCCATGAGCTTGGCAGTATTGAAACTAACTGTTTTAAAAAGGCAAAGAATATAGTTAACATTACTCAAAAGGATAATCAAATTGAAATTAGTGCTTTGACCTATAAAGGAAAATTAAGTGTTCAATTAATAAATAGTTTAGGGCAAACCTTGATGAGTAATTCCTTTTATGGTAATATAAATTTAAGTACCTTGTTTCTTTCTTCAGGCATTTATATTTTACATATTCCAGAGTTGCAACTCTCTTTAAAAATATTAAAATAGATATTTTAAATTAGAATGAACCGCAAAGAATACATAAAAACTCAATTGTTTTTAGTATTAGCGTTAGTAATAGCTGCATGTAAAAAAAGAATCATAGAAGTAACTCCAGCGCCTGCAATAAAAAAGGTGCTTCAAATAAAAAGTGTATTGCCAGAGGTCGCAGTAGCTAGTGAATTATTGAAAATAGAGTGGGAATCGGAGAACATAGAAAAAATTAATATTTATTATAAACTCAACCAAGATAATTGGAAAACAGAAGGTACAAATTTATTGGCTAGCTTAAATTATTTTGAACTAAAAATGCCTGATACTTTTCTTAAAAATGATTTACTTTCTGTTAAAATAAGCAGTGAGGGCATAGAGTCGATAAAAGAGAATATTCCAACCAATAATGTTTTTATAATTAATACTTCTACTTACAGTGAACTTAAAACTATAAATGGAATTGAAAAAGTGAACATACCATTAGGCGATGTATTCGTAAAAAGGATTTCAGCTAATGAAATAAAGTCATTCATTGCTGTTTGTACGCATTTATCTTGTGGAATTTTATATTCAAAAAATGATAATGTTTTTAATTGCCCATGCCATGGGGCTAAGTTTTCTACTGATGGAAAAGTACTCAATGGCCCAGCCAATGAGCCTTTAAATGAGTATGAATGCCAACAGGTAAGCCCAGAAGTATTTAGATTGTTATATTAAAAAAACCACACTAAATATTTAGTGTGGTTTCCATTTTTTAACCTAAAAATAGCTCTAGCATATCTTTAATTAATACCTCTTACAAAAATATTATCTAATTGGAAGGTAGTAGATTTAGTGGAAGGCGTGTAGCCGCCTGTATATTTAAATGCGAGGTGTATTTTTGATGTAATATTGGTAAGGCTTATTTTGCCTGATTTGGCATAGCTGTTGGCATATCCTGAAGTATTGCCACTTGAAATGGTAGAAGGGATTACCACCCAATTGGCTGTTGATGGGTCGCCTGTGCCAGTGTAATCAGTAGAATATAACACCTCTAAAGTAGCGCCATTGCTAAAGCCATCTTTGGTTTCGAAAGTTAAGGTATCGTAAGCCGTATTGGTTATATCTATTTTAGGTGATATTAGCCAGCCTATATTGCTGCTTTCTTGGCTGCTTGGGGTTGAACTAAAGGCAGAAAATTGCGCGTAATTATTGCTACTAAATGTTTTGCCTTGCCATTTTTTATTGCCTGCGCTGCTATAATTTACCCAACCACTTAAAACTAAGTCGCCAGTAGTATTGGCTGTTGCAAAGTCTTCTTTCAATAAATACAAATCGGAAGAAGAACTGCCATCACATTTTTTCCCATACAGTTTTAAATCTGAGGTATCTCTTAACAACAGTTGTTTGGTAGAACCAAATACGGTGTATATAGCCACTAAATTGCCTTTACCTTTAGGTGTTTTATAATTCGCAAAATTGGCGTATCCAGAGCTTCGTGCAATAATTTGATTGCCTGAGCAATTGGTGAGGGTGCGATTCAATGAACTTTTATTGATAGCATCTGCATACGGTTTATCTGCATCGTTGGATATAAATTCTACATCTTTTATTTTTATTAATCTGTTTTGAAAGCTTGTGTTTAAAGCTGTTATATCTACTTCTATAGGTGTTACGGTTTGTCCTGTCGGTCCTTTTACTATAAAATTAGAAACCAATGGAGAAGCAATGCCAATGGCTGAACCTGTGGCATCTACACCACCATATAAACCAATCAGATTGCTGTAATCATCTAAATATAAATCTTTACATTTGATATACACTTTTCTACCTACAGGAAAATCGGCATATAAGTTACTTCTATCAATGGCTATTGAGATGCCTGCTGTGCCATCATCCACAATAATTTGCTTGTAAATATTACCACTTTTATCATCAGCAACAACGGTAGCGGCTATCACCATATCTTGTGTAATTAAAATAGGAGCGCCAGCAAGATAAAGCGCTTTTAAATCGGCTATGGTAGCCGTAACTTTTAAATTAGGGTCAACTAAAGGTTCTGGTTTATCGAACTCCTTTTTTTTACATGCACTTAAAATAAGTAGTGTGCTTAAAAGTATAAAGGCTGAATTTTTTGAAAATTGTAACATTATTTTTTGGTGGTTTATTGTATGAAATGGTTTTTAATATCTGTAGGTTAAACTTATAAAGTAGTTGCGACCAAAGGCATAAGTATAGCGTGAAGGAAACTTATTGGGGTCGTGGTTGGTAATATCAAATCTTAACTGCTCGTAGCCGGTTGTTTTTAAATTTTGATTGTCTAATAGATTATTAACATTAGCATTAATAACTAAAAATTGATTATGTTTTAATTTCTTAAATACTTTATTCAATTTAATACTATAACCTGCAGAAAAATCTACGGTGTATTGAGAATTGTATAACTTTTTTTGATCTACTATTTCGCTCCATTGTTGGCTGCCTTCGCTTACCAAATCTATAGCTGCAGATGTTCTTCTTGCAGGACTAATATTTTCCCATGCATTTCTAAAGTTATTAACGTTTAAATTCACCCACCAAAACTTTTTACTTCTGTAGTTAAACCCTGCATTATAAACTTGTTCTGGTGTACCCCCTACATGATAGTTTTTTATAAATACGGTTTCTGTTGGAAATATTTTAGCGGTATTATCTACCGTAAATGTTGAGTTTTGTCTGGTTGAATAGTAATTTTTACCTATTGCTGCCACAGTTGTAAAACTTAATCCTTTATATACTTTTCCTTCTAATGAAAGCTCGGTTCCATAATGTACTCTATTGATACTACTTACAGATAAATTACCAAAAGCGGCATACACATCATCAAAATATAAATTATTATGAATGCCATCTTTGAAAGTGGTGTAATAATAATTACTTCTTAATTTAAATACAGGTGAGTTATAAATATAACCAGCTTCAATAGAGCTAATTTTTTCGTTTGGCGGATTAGTAATTTGATCATTCCTAGTTCTTAACGACATAAATACATCAAAATAATTAGGAGCCTTGGTAGCATTATAACCATTTAGAAAAAAGTAATTTCTACCATTTAGTTTCGCTGTTATACCGCCCTTTATAGCATAATTTATAAAATTATTAATATCAGATTTGCCAAAGGAATTGTCTTTAAATAAACCTACTTGATACTTACCATCTCTCCAAAATAGAGTGTTAGATAATTCTCCTCCAACAAAAACATCGAATCTTGTAAACTTATGTGACAATTGCACCCAAAATGAATTTTTATTAATATGCATATCATAATTGTAGCCATATTTATCACCTACTTTTATCACTCTATTGGGATTATTTAAATCATTTTGAACGGCTTGAGTACTATCTCTAAAATCTCTTTCTGCAAATTGATTAATATCTAAAAAGTAATCGCCACCCAATAAGTCGGTAAGTTCTTTATAAAAACTAGATTTTTGCTTTTGAATAGTTAAGCCAGCTGTTAAGTTTGATAAATCATTAATAGTTTTATTATAAGTAGAGTTAAAATTAAATTGTGTGTTTTTTTGAATTCTGTTTTCTACAATATAAATGGCACGCTTGCCTGTTACGGTATTGCCTGCTATACCATTGGCATCTTGAATAATGCTGTTATTTTGACTTCTATTCGCATCTATCATGCCATCCCATTGTACTTGCAAAAGCTCAGGATTATTGCGGTACATCTCTTCTATTTTTTTACCTTGCACTGTATCTTTATCAGCATAAAAATAAGAAGGCAAATAGCGGTAGTAAATAGGACGAGGATCTGGCGCATTATACCAATTAAAACCTGTAATATTTCTGTATCCAGATGAAAAGCTAACAGCTGTCAATAGATTTGAGACATTATCTATTTTAAAATCATGAGTTAAAATGGCTACTGGTTGGTTAGTATATCCTTCATTAGAATTACGAATTTTACCTGCTTGATAACCCCAATTAGGGTTGTAATATTTTGTGTTGGTAATATCGAAAGTTTCTTGCACGGCAGCTGTAGAACGGCCATTTCTAGTGGGTGCTCCAAAAGCAGTAAAAGCTATAGAATGCAAACTATTGATTTTTTTTTCAATAGCTCCAAAGTATGAAAATGATTGGTAATCTGTGCCAGGAACATAGGCTTTTTCTGCCCAACGACCACCCATAGAGAAAGCATAAGCCCAACCTTTACTATTGAACCCGCTGCCATAACTCAATATTAAACGGTTGTTATAAGTTCTATTAGAAGTAGCATAACTTAAGCTCAACTGTTTACGTTGTTTAGAAGCCCTTGAATCAATATTGGTAGCACCGCCTAATTCTCCAAAACCAAAGTTTGTATTTTTAATGCCTAACGTACCTTCCTTACTTCTGGTCATGTCATTTAATCCGCTCCATAAGCCCCATGAGGAGAATCCATTTTCTAAATTTTCCATTGGCACACCATTCATGTAAGTAGAAAAATTTTCTTGCTCGTATCCTCTTATTCTAAAACGTGCCAAACTAAAATTAAAAGAAGAAGCTGATAAAAAAGCATCACGCGAAGCATTTAATACAGAGGATACTGTTTGAGGCGTTGCAGTTGTAAAATTATCATTATCATCAATAGATATCGTAGGAATTTGATCTTGCTCTTTTCCTTCATCTTCAATATGTAAACTATCCTTTGGAATAATATCTTTATTGTTTTGAGAAAATGCTTTTTGGCTTAACAATAAAAGAATAAGAAGTGATACAATTTGTTTAATTACTGTGTATTTAATTACTGTGTACATAATTTAGTCTGCAAAACTAAAATTACAGAATAAACCTATTTGATGAAATGCGTTATACAATTGTTAAATATTGTTGTTAAATATTATCATATTATTAAGTTGTTAAAATGATAATATTTACAATTAAATTAAAATTAACTTCGTAAGTTAATTTAAAAATATGTATAAAATAATTCTAGTTTCAATATTTATCTTTTCGTTACACGAATCTTACACTCAAACGAAAAAGTATAAAATAGCCACCATTGGTTTTTATAATTTAGAAAATCTTTATGATACATTGGACGACCCTTTGAAAAAAGATGATGAATTTACACCGAATGGAACTAAGAAATATATTTCGAAAGTCTATTTAGATAAGCTTGATAAATTATCAACTGTAATATCTGAAATAGCTACCGATGTTACACCTGATGGTGCTGCTATATTGGGTGTTGCAGAAATTGAGAATAGAACCGTATTGGAAGATTTATGTAAAACAGATAAGTTAAAAAGCAGAAATTATAAAATTGTACACTATGATAGTCCTGATGAAAGAGGCGTGGATGTAGCCATGCTTTACAATCCCAAATACTTTAAATTATTAGCTTCAAAATCTATTACTTTGAGCACTTATCATTTAGGTGGCGATAGACCAACAAGAGATATTTTATGGGTAACTGGTTTGCTCGATGGAGATACCGTTCATTTATTTATTAATCATTGGCCTTCGAGAGGTGGAGGCGAAGAATTAACAGCACCATTTAGAAATGAAGGTGGAAGAATTTGCAAACACTATATTGATTCTTTAATAAAAATAGATGCCAATGCCAAATGTTTAATAATGGGCGATTTAAATGATAATCCTACCAATCCAAGCTGCTCCAAAATATTAAGTGCCGTGGCAAAACCAGAAAAGCTAAAGGTTACCCAAAACATGCTTAATCCATGGATAAATTTCTACAAGAAAGGAACTGGTACATTGGCTTATCAAGATGTTTGGAGTCTGTTTGATCAAATCATTTTATCGTATGGTTTTGTTAAAGCAGACAGTGGCTATTTGTTTAAGCAGGCCTTTATTTATAGCAAACCTTATATGGTAACCAAAACAGGGCGTTATAAAGGATATCCATTGCGTACTTATGATTTTGACAATTACAACGGTGGTTATAGCGACCATTTTCCTACTTATATTTTTGTATTAAAAGAGGTAAAAGAATAGCTTAATTTTAGTGTACAATTATTGTTTGGGTAAATATTAAATCAAATTAATTTATCTCTTTTCTATTATATTTCTTATTATTAAATAATGTAGGTTTGTTATAAGTAAGTGTTAATAGTCTATATCCATTATGAGTGATACCTATGTATCTTCAATTGTTAGTTGAGATATTTCCCCGCAATAAAGCGGGGCCGGCTGCTAAGCTCAATATGAAACCAAAGTATTTGAAACAAACATCTAAGTCATTCTAATTTTTTGCTTTGAAAATATTTTTACACCAAAGTTAATTAATTTGAACTTATAATAATTAATTTCTTTGATTACATTCAAATTAAAACACAATAAAATTGGACATAAAAAAACCTTGATTTTTAATCAAGGTTTTTTTAGTATGAAAGTAAAAATTAATTATTAATCACTTTTTGTGTAAATGTGCCGTTGTTGGTAGTTACCTCTATAAAATAAATGCCTTTCTTTAATTGGGTAGTAGGGATACTTACTTTGTTGTTTTTTATGGTTATTTCATTTAGTGAAATTATTTCAACACCAATTAAATTAATAATTCTGATAAGTGTAATTTTATTATTTGGGTTATCTAATTTAACACTTATTTGTTGGTTGAATGGATTTGGATAAATGCTAATTGTATTACTTTTATTTAATGAATTTATATTTGATAATGTAGAAGTTATTTTTACAAAACTAGAGGCAAAAGAAACGGTTTTACGAGAGACCCAAGATCTTGCTGTTGTCCAAGTATTTGAAGTAGTATTATACTCGCCTGAAGCCGTTATTAAAGAGTCGCTAACAGCATCAGGTGCTAAATAGCTTGTAGAAAGCAATACACCGCCAGTATATGTATCATTATTAGGTAAAGTAAGTCCTTTTGTTCCACCTGAAATAACTGCCGTACCCATCCCTGTGCCATAAAATATTGCATCTATAGGTGCTGTGCTGCTATCAATAGTTGATAATAATTTATCAAATACAGCGATTCCATCGGCATTAGAACCACCATTACCCATTACACCATTCACATTGTAAGTGCCAATACCTCCATCTCCATTATTGTATTTGGTATTAATGGATCTTAATTTAGAACCAGTGGCAGCCATGCAGCTTCCGCCTACATACACTACATCGCCTTTGTTTACTGAGCCTGTTGTGATACTAAAGGCATAAGAAAGTGCAGCACCGGCTACCCATCCTTTGCTAGTAGCTGTGCCATTATTGCTCCATACTACAGTATATGGTGTTGCAGAAAAATTAATATTTTTAGTGGCTATTAATTCTACATACTCTCTGCAAGAATCAGTACTTAATGGATTCGCAAAAAATTCTGAAATGATAAGTCCAGGGCTTTGTGAAAATGAAGCATTGCAAATTAAGAGTAAACTTAAAGTAAAAATTGTTTTTGATAAATGTTTAAACATGATGTAAATTTTATAGTGCAAAGTTTAAGCATATATGTTAATTTGACGTATTTTAAAGATTACAAAATAGTAATTTTAATATCAATTAAATATGTTTTTTTTCTTAAAATAAAAATTAAATAGAGGTAACGCAAAATTGAATATTAAAGCTGTTAATATACTATTTAAATACTTTTAAATAAACGACTTGTGTAGTTTTTAACACGAGTTATTTTTAATTCATCCAATGCTAAAAACATAAGCAGATTAATATTAGAATAACACATTAAAATGGTAAAATTAACTTTATAATAGGAATAAAATAAACATAACTATTTTATAAAGATACACTCAAAAATGAATATTGCATATTAATATTGCATATTAAATTATTCGATTTCAATAATGTTCGCTAATTTTATTTCATTTTATACTTTGTTTGCTAAATTAAACCTTGATAAATTAGGGTATAAAGGACTGTTTTTTTTATTTTTTTTAAATATTTTTTCTATCAAATTCGGCTATGCTCAACCATGTAAAATTAATGGACAACCACAAACATTCATCAATAAATGTATAGAAATAACCTCAATATTAGTAGATGCCTGCGGAACACCTGAAGGTGAGAATGAAATTTTGACTTTTAAAGTAGGTAAAAATAAAATTAATACTGTAGATATTTCAATGAAATGGAGCAACAATTCATTTCAAGGTATTTGCCAAAATACAACAACAGATAGCATTGTAGCAAGAATTAACAGAACCATTATTTCATGTGGGTATTTAAAACAACCTAAAAATGGAGAAATTCCTGCCAATGCCAATGTTTTCTTTTTTACATCCACTAGTTTTAAAGTGGGTAGTAATAGTTTTACAAACATTGCCGACACAGCTTACGCTATTTTTCAATGTGGTGGTAATACAAGTGGGCATTTTGCAAATTATGCTTCTGGAGGTGGTAGCCGTACCAATATTTTATATATTGCGGGATACTGCAATGATACTGTAACATATGATAGAGGTTCTTTGCTGACATCTTCAGGTTCTGTTGGAGCGCAAGATGGTGGATTGGTGACATTTAAAGAAAATGGAGATGCATCTTATGCTAATAACGGTTGCAACGCGCCTTATATAGTAGTATCTGCCAAGGCTATTAATTTAGGAAAGGATACCATGTGTGCTGACGATACGGCATTTATTGAAGCACAAGTTAAAAATGAAAGGTGTTTTGTATGGCGATCTGCCAATGGAAAGTTTTCAGACACAGTTTCTAAATCACCCAGTTTTATACCCTATAAAAATTTTCGGAAATATGTTTTAAAATTGTATGCTTGGGGTAGTTGTAATATTGCTTTAATAGATTCTATCGTTTTAGTGGTAAACCAATCAGGTATTTTAAATATTAAGTTAGATTCTCAATTATGTGATAAGAAGGTAAATATTAAGAGTAATTTTACTTCTGGGGTTATTTGGCAAAGCAGTGGATTTGGTAATTTTGTAAGAGTAAATGATTCTATTACAGTTTATAATTTTAATCAATTAAAAGATACTAATCCAATACAAATTATAGCTTCAGTAAAAGATAATTGCGGCAACAATCAACAGGATACATTAAGTATTGCAAAACCTTTGGATAATAGCTATATTAAATTGGGAAATGATACAATTCTTTGTCAAGGTGAATCTTTACAATTAAATGCAATTACTAATACAACTAAAATAGGATGGAAACATAATGGATCTGGTACCATAATATCACCCAATGTAATATCAATTAATTACACACCTTCTAATTCAGATACCAAAGTAAAAGTTTGGGTTACTTCTCAAGATATTTGCTCGAATGCTATTGATAGCCTTCTACTAACCATTACAAAGTTTAATGCATTAAGACCAATTTTTTCTGATACTGTAGTTTGTGTAAACAGTAATCCAATTGTGTTAACGCCTGATATTTATTTGGGTACCTTTAGTGGTAATGGTGTTGTAGGTTATAATTTTATACCCAATACAATTGGTATATTTTCTATCACTTATCAAGCTATTCTGGGCAGATGTTCAGCTAAAGTAATTAAAACTATAATTGTTAAAGATAAGCCGAATGCCGATTTTAATATTAGTCCTTCTAACAACTTGCCAATTACAGAAACATTTGTTTGCGAAAGTATTCAAAAAAATAATTTATCACACAATTGGAATGCCTATACTTCCAACTCTGTTTTAGATGAAATAAGATTTAAACCAGGAATTGCAGGTAATTATAATGTGCAGCATATAGTAAAAGACACCACTACGGGCTGCATGGACACTGCTATTTTGAGTGTAACAGTTTATGGAGAAGAGCAAATAGTGATTCCTAATGCGTTTTCGCCTAATAATGATAGTATCAATGATTTCTTTTATTTAGAAAGCACTCAATTATTAGAGATTAACTTATTTGTATACAATAGATGGGGCGAACTAATTTTTAAAACCAATAATTTAAAAGGAAAATGGGATGGCACTTACAAAGGACAAGATTGCTCGAATGGTACTTATTTTTACTTGGTAAATTGTATGGGTATTTCTAAAAAAAAGTATAATTTTAATGGTGTTATTACACTTATAAGATAATTATATTTCTATATCTATTCTTCCTAATTTTAAACCTGCCCAACCTGCTTGATTAATAAATACGTCTTTATTTTTAAGATTTTTAACTACTATAGGTTCATTTAAAAAGGTGTGGGTATGGCCACCTAAAATCATATCTATATGTTTTGAATTTTTAGCCAACTGCTTATCACTTGGTTTAGTTTCATTGTCATTGTATTGAAATCCTAAATGGGATAAACAGATTATAAAATCGCAATTCTCTTTTTTTAATATTTTAGCTGTTTTATTGGCACATTCAATAGGATTTGAAATAGTAATATTCTTAAAATTTTCTGCAGCCACTAAACCATTAAGTTCTATACCAATGCCAAAAACCCCTATTTTTTTGTTCTCAATTTCGAAAATTTTATAGGGTAAAATTTTAGATGATTGATTATCTTTAATTATTAAGTAATTTGTATTAAGTATGGGGAAATCACAGTGTTTTTCTATTATATTTTTATAATGTGGGTAACCGTTATCAAAATCGTGATTACCAATTGTACCTGCGTTATAGCCCATTTTACTCATAGTACTAAACTCTACTATACCGCCAAATAAGTTAAAATAAGGTGTGCCTTGAAATACATCGCCACAATCAAATAGCAACACATGGGATTCTTTACTTCTAATTTCTTTAATTTTAGTTTGAAGATTAAGTAGTCCACCTTGATTTGGATAGTTTGCATCGTTTTCGTCAAATGAATCTATATGACTGTGAATATCATTGGTGTGTAGAATGGTTATTTTGGTTTTTTTAATATGAGCTGCACTAAGTTTTGTAATATTAAAAAATACACCACCTGCTAATATTAAGCTTTGTTTTAAAAATATCCTTCTATTATTCATAAATGCTAATTCGCTTTTCTAAGTTAATATCAAGAGGCAATGTTTTTGAACTTTTAGCATTTATATAAGAGATTAAGGCATCTCTTACTTTTACACTGAGTTCTATTCTTTTAATTGCATCTTTTAAGAAGTAACATTCATCGCCACCATTAGCCAAATAATCGCTGGTTATTAAAAAATAATTTTTAGTAGAATCATACATATTGCCATTGATTATGGCATTTTTCCATTGCCCTTTTTTAGATATTTCTAATTTTAAATTAGCAACTGGATTGCCACCTTTAGCAGTTATATAATTAAATAATTGATTGATTGTTTTGCCTTTTAGTAAAAGGGCTACCAATTTGTTTTCAAAAGGCATTACTTCATAAAGGTGGCGTGTTTTAATTTCTCCTTGAGGTATTGTGGTTCTAAGGCTACCATTGTTAAGCATTACAAAGCAATTAGAATCCTGATAGGTTGAATTAAAAAATTGCCATAAACAAGCATTGGCTGCAAAATTGCCCAGTTTGCTTTCAGGTTTTTCTTTCTCTAATGACGAATCTAGGTAGCCTTCTATGGTATTCATTTTAGAATTTAAAATTTGCCTAAAGCTATCTGTAAAGATATATAATATAGAGTCGGGTGTAACTTTTGATATTGAATAGTTTTCACTTTTTATAATAGCTGTGTTGTATTTACAACATTCTAAAATTAAAATGATGAAACAAAGGTAAAAAAGTTGCTTTGTTTTTTTGAACAATACCATTATGGCAAGATTAATGGAAAATTATTAACTTAATATTAATTTCAATATATTAGTGATATGTAAACCATATATAACTACACTTTTCCCCAAACAGACTATATGAATTGAGTGTCAAGTAAATACTAATTACTAAAAATTCTTGTGGCTTTATCAGGAATCGAACCTGAATTTAGGGTTTCGGAAACCCTCGTTCTATCCGTTGAACTATAAAGCCATTGTGATGTTGCAAATATACCAAAATGTCATCCTATTGTCAAATTATTGTAATATATTTAGAAAGGAGCAACTTATTTACTATCCAATACGTCTATTATACAAACTGCGATATGTGTGTTTCGTGTGTTTGACTCCATTTTATAAGCTGATGCAAGAAAGCTACCGTATTCATATGGTGGTTTTTTTGTTTTTAGTGCCTAATAATTAGCATTTTGTAGATAAACTAAGGAAACGTTTTAAATAAATTTTGTTTCCAAAGTTTTTTTGTTTTTATTTGCACTAATAAAAATGTTGCCCAAAATTTGTAAATATGCCGAAAAACTTTTCATGCGTTATGGTATTAAAAGTATTACAATGGATGATGTTTCGCGAGAATTAAGTATTTCTAAAAAAACACTTTATCAGTATGTAAATGATAAAGATGATTTGGTAAAAAAGACTATTACTTTGCATTTAGAAGAAACGGATAAAATTGTAACAGAAGTGTTCAGCAGGGTTGAGAATGCCATAGATCAAATATTAAATATTGGCAATATGATGGTAGCGATGCATCAAGAAGTTGGTCATGGTTTGCTATTTGATTTAAAAAAATACCATTCAGAGAGTTATACTTTATTAATAGAACATAGAGAAAAAACCATGTTTTCTGGAATAGCGCAAAATATGAATCTTGGTATTAAACAAAAACTGTATAAAAAAGAAGTTAATGTAAACATTGCTACTGGATTTTATATGTCTTTGGTATTTAATTGTATCGATAGTGAAGTGGAAGTGCTTCAAAAACACACATTTCAAGAAAAATATTCAACCTTAATAAACTACCACTTAAACGCTATTTGCACAGCAGAGGGTATAGACTATTTAAATAAAAACAAAAAAAATTTAATCAACTTAAAATTGAAATAAATGAAAAAAAATTTGCTAATAATAATAATAACAATATTTTGCACACCAGTATTTAGTCAAACAAAAGTAACCACTGATACTATTTCTTTATCCATATTACAGGCTATAGATTTCGCCCTTGTGCACAACTCTACTTTGAAAAATGCGTATGCAGATTTAGCTATTGCTGAGCAAACTGTAAAAGAAACAAAAGCGATAGGACTGCCAAACATAAGCGGACAATTGCAATTTCAAAATGCCATACAAAAGCAAGTATTCGTTTTTCCAGTAAATAATGTGCCAACGCCTATAAGAGTGGGAAATAAGTACAACACCGTAGCTGGAATAAATGCTAGTTGGTTGTTGTTAGATGGAACCTATTTGATAGGATTAAAAGCTGCAAAAGAATTCACTTCTTTATCTAAAAAAGCGGCAAGTAAAACAGAGTCAGATATTAAAATAGATGTTGCCAAAACGTATTTTTCGGCACTTATTTTAAAGGAAAATTTATATTTGGTAAATGCAAGTTATCAAACCTTAGAAAAAACGTACAACCAAGTAAAAGTAACAAACAAAGAAGGTTTTATAGAAGAGTTAGACGTAGATAGAATAAAACTTCAACTTAATAATTCGAATGTAAGTAAGCGTAAATTAATAGATCAATACGATGTTTTATTAGGGTTATTAAAATTTAAAATAGGGATGCCTGAAGAACATCCTATAAAAATTACAGATAATATAGATGATATCAATAATCGTTTTATGGCTCCTGATACAAGCTCAGTTTTAGATTTGAATAACCGAACAGACTTTATGCTTTTGCAGCAACAACTCAACCTTACTAAATTAAATGTTCAAAGATATAAGTTTGGAAAATATCCTAATCTAGTAGGGGCTTTTACATACCAACAAAGTAATTTTGGAGAAAAAATTGATTATAGCAAATGGTATGACAATTATTTTGTGGCACTTCAATTAAATGTACCAATTTTAAGTGGCTTTAGCAATGATGCTAAAATTCAAAAAGCAAAAATTGAACAATTGAAATTAGAAAATACCATAGGTAATGTTGAAAATGGCTTGAAATTAGAAGTTTTTCAAGCGCGTCAAAAATACTTGAATGCGATAGATTACTCTGTTCAACAAAAAGAAAATTTAGAACTTGCAAATAAAATACTGAAAGTAACCACCATAAAATACAATGAAGGTGTAGGTAGTAATTTAGAAATGATAACAGCAAATCAGGATGTAAAACAAAGCCAAACAAATTACTTTGGTGCATTATACGACTTGCTAGTAGCTAAATTAGATTATCAAGTAGCCTTAGGACAACAAATAAAACTTTAATTAAACATACAAAATTCTAAAAAAACAACATTCATTATGAATAAATTAAGCCTGATACTTATTGCAGCAATGTCAATTACAGCTTGTAACAAACCAACCCCTTTATCAGAAAAACAAAAAGCACTTGCCACTTTGAAAAGTGAAGTAACCGCTTTGAACGCTAAAATTAAAACTTTAGAAACTGAAATTGCAAAGTTAGATACAAGCAAAAAAGTTGAGAAATTAGTAGAAATTGGAATAATGGATATTACACCCGAAATGTTCAAAACATATATTGACGTGCAAGGTAGAATAGATGCGGATCAAAATGTATCCGTTAGTTCGCAAATGCCAGGTACTATTACACGTATTAATGTGACTGAAGGACAGGAAGTAAGCAAAGGACAAATACTAGCAGAAACAGATGCAAGTGCTATACAAATGCAAATGGCTAGCCTACAAATTAACTTAGATTTATCAAAACAAGTATTTCAAAAACAACAAAATTTGTGGAATCAAAAAATAGGTTCTGAGCTACAATATTTACAAACGAAAACAAGCAAAGAAAATTTAGAAAAAAATATGAGTAGTTTGCAAGAACAAGTGCGAATGAGTAAAATTATTTCGCCTATAAATGGCAATGTAGATGCAATAAATATTAAATTGGCACAAGCAGTTGCGCCAGGTATGCCTGCTATTAATATTGTAAACTTTAATCAATTAAAAGTAAAAGCAGATATAGCAGAAACATATTCAAGCCGAGTAAAAGCAGGTAACAGTGTTAAAGTATTTTTTCCAGATATGAGCGATTCTATTATAGGTAAAATAAGCTTTACAAGTAGAGCTATTAATACCCTTACACGTACATTTAGTTTAGAAATACCTTTGAGTAGTAATAAAAACTACCGTCCTAATATGGTAGCTAAAATTAAAATTAATGATTATCAATCTGCTAAACCAGAAATAGTGATTCCTGTAAAGTATATTCAAAAAAATGGCAATGAATTATTTGTTTTAATAGCTGAGAATGGATTAGCTGTTAAAAAAATAATAACCATAGCAAAAGAATATAATGGAATGGCAAAGGTAGCAAGTGGTATTACAGCGGGTGAAAAACTAATCACTGAAGGATATGATTTAATAAATGAAGGCGATAAAATAATAGTTAAAAAATAATTTATTTTTAACAATAATACACAGAAATTATGTTAGAAAAATTTAAAGAATTTAAACCCTCAAGTTGGGCAATAGATAATAAAGTAACTGTTTATTTGGTTACTATATTTATTTCGCTTGCAGGTATAATGGCCTATAATTCATTGCCAAAAGAAAATTTTCCAGATATTACAGTACCTACCTTTGTAATATCTACCATCAATGGAGGAAACTCTCCGACAAACATTGAAAATACGATAACAAAGCCGATTGAAAAACGCATAAAATCTATTTCAGGGGTTAAAAAATTTACCAGCAATTCACTGCAAGATGTTTCTATAATTACAGTAGAGTTTCATACCGATGTAAAGGTAGAAACGGCCAAACAAAAAGTAAAAGATGCCGTAGATGAATCAAGAGGCGATTTACCTACTACACTAAATAAAGAGCCATTGGTAAAAGAAATTGCTTTTTCAGAATTTCCAATTATGTATGTCAATGTTTCTGGTAAATATGAATTTAAACAATTAAAAAAATATGCAGAAGACTTAGAAGATAGGATAGAAGGATTAAAAGAGATTAATGAAGTAAAAATAGTAGGTGCTTTAGAAAGAGAAATACAAGTAAATATTGATGCTTATAAACTGCAAGCGGCACAACTTACATTAGGCGATGTGCAACGTGCTATTTCTAGTGAAAATCTGTCAATTACAGGTGGTACTGTGCCTTTAAATGGGATGAAACCCAACTTGAGTATTAAAAGTGAATTTGCAAATCCTGCAGAAATAGAAAATATTTTAGTAACTTCTCAAAGCGGTGCTAAAATGTTTATTAAAGATTTTGCTACTGTGGTAGATGCTTTTCAAGAGCAAGAAAGTTATAGTAGCACCAATGGTAAAAATGTAATTACTTTAAATGTGATAAAAAGAAGTGGTGAAAACTTAATAGACGCAGCTGATAACATAAAAGCAATTATTAAGGACATGAAAGCCAATCAGTTTCCTACTGGACTTGATATTTCAATAAGTGGTGATCAAAGTCAAAAGACTAAAAGTTCATTGCATGAACTTATAAATACAATAATAATTGGTTTTATATTGGTAACTATTGTACTCATGTTTTTTATGGGTGTTACCAATGCCTTATTCGTTGCACTATCAGTTCCTTTATCTATGTTTATTGCCTTTTTGATAATGCCAAGTATAGATTTTTCTTTCAATATGATTGTTCTATTTTCATTCATACTAGCGCTAGGTATTGTTGTAGATGATGCGATAGTAGTAATAGAAAATACCCATAGGCTATTTGATAATGGAAAACGCGATATAAAAACTGCTGCTAAAATGGCGGTAGGCGAAGTATTTATGCCTGTACTTTCTGGCACTATTACCACCCTTGCTCCATTTATTCCCCTAGCATTTTGGACAGGCATAATTGGTAAATTTATGTATTTTTTACCAGTTACTTTAATCATTTCTTTGTTAGCCTCTTTATTTGTAGCTTATATTATCAATCCTGTATTTGCAGTAGATTTTATGAAAAGCCATGAGGAGGAAAAATTAAAGTACGGCAAGATTAATAAAAAAACGAGAATGCAATTATTGCTTTATGCAGTCGTAGCGCTTATTGCTTACTTAAGCGGAAATATTGGCGTGGGGAATTTTGTAATCTTTTTAGCTTTATTTTTAGTATTGCATCGCCTATGGTTATATAAGGTAATAGAAGCTTGGCAATTTACAATATGGCCTAAGTTTATAGCAAATTATACCCGTTTATTAACCTTTTGCTTACATCATCCTTGGAAAGTTTTATTGTTTACATTTGTCTTATTTATATCATCATTAGTATTATTTGCGGTCCGCACTCCGCCTATCGTATTTTTTCCTGATGGCGATCCAAATAATGTATATGTGTATGTAAAATTACCTGATGGAACAGATCCTGCTATTACAAACCAAATGATGCGTAAAGTAGAGGAAAAAGTGTATACTGTTTTAGGTAAAGACAATCCATTGGTAGAAAGTATGATAAGCAATGTAACTATTGGTGTAACCGACCCTGCAGATGCTGATCAAAATGCTTACCCTAACCGTGGAAAAATAGCTATTTCGTTTGTTGAATTTGGTTTGCGCAATGGCGCAAGTACTACCAAATATTTACAAGGGTTACAAAATTTAAAATGGGATTTGCCTGCGGCTGAAATAAGTGTAAACAAAGAACAAAGTGGACCACCTCAACCAAAACCAATTAGTATTGAAATTATAGGAGAGGATTTTAATGAATTGGTGGCCAATTCTGAAAAATTAAAAGTATTTATCCAACGTCAAAATGTAGAAGGCGTATCTGGTTTAAAAAGTGATTTTGTAAGCAATAAGCCTGAAATAGTATTTGATATTGATAGAGAACGCGCCCAACGCGAAGGACTTTCAACAGCCCAATTGGCAATGGAAATTCGTGGTGCGGTATATGGTATTGAAGCCTCTAAATTTAGAGATGTAGACGATGAATACCCAATTCAACTGCGTTATAATGCTGAGCAAAGAGTAGATATCGAAACTATTAGAAACTTAAAAATTACCTACCGTGATATGAATATGGGTGGTTTGGTAAGAAGTGTGCCTTTGGCATCTGTTTGTAATATACGCTATGATTTCACCTACAGTGGTATAAAACGGAAAAATGATAAGCGTGTAATTACTATCAGTAGCGATGTTAAAGATGGTTTCAATCCAAATGAAGTAGTAGCTAAAGTGCAAGAAAAAATGGAAGAGTTTAAACCTGTAGGTAAAGTTGAAGTAAAATTTGCAGGTGATAAAGAGGAGCAAAAAGAAACCATGAGTTTTTTAGGTGGTGCCATGCTTACAGCTATTGGTTTAATGATGTTAGTTTTAGTAGGATTATTTAATTCATTTGGTAAGCCAATAATTATACTTTCAGAAATTATTTTAAGTATAATGGGTGTATTGATTGGTGTGTCTTTATTTAAAATGGAAATGAGTATTGTAATGACTGGCGTTGGAATTATTGCCCTGGGCGGCATTGTAGTTAGAAACGGCATTTTGTTAGTTGAGTTTGCCGAGTTTGCTCGTTTAGGAGGCATGAGCTTATACGAAGCTACTGTTGAGGCCGGCCGCACACGGATGACCCCTGTAATATTAACAGCCATTGCCGCTGTTTTGGGTTTAATTCCTTTAGCAGTGGGTTTAAATATTAACTTTGAAACCCTTTTTACAAATTTAAACCCGCATGTGTTTTTTGGTGGCGATAGTGTAGTGTTTTGGGGCCCTTTAAGCTGGACCATGATTTTTGGTTTAATATTTGCTACAGGTTTAACTCTTTTATTAATTCCTTCGATGTATCTAATAACTGAGCGATTAAAGCGAAAATCTATTATTATTTTAAATCATTTCGATTTGCCAAATGTAACCATGTA
>JABMMZ010000112.1 GCA_013205405.1 Bacteroidota bacterium
ATCAAGTGTGGGTCAATTAAAGGACAATCTGAAGTAAGTCTTACGACATAATTTGGCTGATAAGGTTTTGCTGCTAAATAAAATCTTTCCAACACATTGTTTTCACTTCCTCTATAAATCTCTATTAGATTTTTCTCTTGTAAATAGCTTACTAAAATATCATCAGATGGATTATAAGTTGTGGCTAATATTAATTTATCAATTTGGGTAGCTTTTTGAACCCTTTCAATATGTATGTCAATTATTTTTTGACCTTCAATATCTTTGAAAATTTTTCCAGGTAAGCGGATGCTATTAATTCTAGCTTGGGTAATAGCTAATACTTTCATTGCCAATTTGAAGGATTTAATAATTCTATTTCATTTACAAATATACTATTTATTTCCTCAAAAATTGAAGCCTTAACAGGTATAGAAATAAGCTCTAAATTTCTATTTAGTTCATCCAAAGAATTAACGCCAAATACTACTTTTTGAATAAACTCATTTTGCAAACAATAATTTAAGGCCAATGTTTCGATTGTTAAATGATGAGAATAAATAATTGCATTTATTTTATCTAAATACTTAAATAAAGGCTTCATTTTTTCACTCATATTTTCATTGTTTTTTATAAAAAACAAACCTTGTAAAAATGCTGAGCGTGTATGAACATCAATATTACTTTGATTCAATTGTTTAATATAATTTTTTCTTAAATTATCATTGTCCAATAAATTATATGGAAGCTGAATAGTATCTAATAAATCAAAATATTGTTCATCTATATCATTATTTGAATAGATTGAAACTCCAATTTTGCTTGCTATGTTATTTGATTTTAACTTTTTTAAAGTTATAATGGTATCTTCATTTGCCAAGTCTTTACTATTGTGTAGCATTACACAATCGTATTTTGAAATATGTAATTTATCTAAATCATCCTTTAAACTATCCCATATATTTAATTCATTTTCCGATTTATATTTGGTAATGATATTAAATTTAAAATTAGTACTTTGATGAAAATCACCTATAATATCTATTGCATTTCCGTATGCTTTTGCGGTATCCAAAGTTGTAATACCCGCATTTTTAGCAGATTCTAAAATTTCAAATACTTCTGTTTTACTAGGCTTTCCATTGGTATTGCTAATTCCATAGTTCAACCCAAATTGCACTGTCCCTAATATTAGTTTTTCTAATTTATTCATGAATAAATTCTTATGTCTATCCCCGCATTTTTTATATGCGACCGAATTTGCTGAAAACTCTGGTCTTTTAAAGCAAAAAAAGTACCTGCTGCTATAGCTTCAATTTCAGTATTTTTAAATCCGTCAATAAAGTGGGAAGGTAAAGAACAACCTCCACTTGCGATCACAGGTATTTTAATTGATGTAGATACTAATTTATTTATCTCATTATTTAATCCATTGCGCATGCCATCATTATCAATATTTGATAAGAGGATTTCTCCTGCTCCTAATTTTTCACATTCAATTGCCCATTCAATAGGATTAAACTTTGTTTGAGTTTGTCCACCATTGCTATATACCCAATAATTACCATCCTCATCTACTTTATAATCAATACTAACTACAACGCATTGCGCTCCAAATAATTCCGCACTCTCTGATATTAATTCTGGATTAGTTAGTGCAATGGTATTTATAGAAATTTTATCTGCACCTGAGTTTAATAAGAGTCTAAAATCTGAAATGTTTTTTACACCACCACCAACAGTTATGGGCATAAATATCTCCTCACTTACTTTTTCTATTATATCTGCTAATATTTTTAAATCTGTAATCTTAGTATCTATATTCGTAAATATTAATTCATCAGCGCCTTGCGCTTGATATATTTTTGCCATAGAAACAGGGCTACCTACCTCAATAATATCAGTGTATTTTTTGGTAATCACCAAGTTTAAGTTGGTGCCTTTCGCATTACTATGCAACAATAGTTTAGGAATTAATCGTTTTTTACTCATCTAAGGATTCCACTTAATAAAATTATCAATTAGTTTCAACCCATTATCTTGACTTTTTTCAGGATGGAATTGTGTTGCAAAAATATTTTGAAATGCAATTGCAGCAGTTATTTCAAGATTACCATATTTATAATTCATTGCAATATCGCTTTCGTTTTTACACTTCATGTAATAAGAATGAACATAATAAAAATCTTGAGCATTTTTTATTCCCTTCAAAACAAAATGATCATTTTGAATGATGGAGGTTTCATTCCACCCAATATTTGGTACTTTTAAATTATCTTCATCAGATTCAATTTTTACAACTTCACTTTCTAGCCAATTTAAGCCATTATTTAAACCATTTTCGTGGCCCAAAGTAGCCATCATTTGTAAGCCTACACAGATACCTAAGGTCGGTTTTTTTTCAACTTTTACTTGATATTCTAAAGTTGAAAATGTATCAAGTTGTTTTAAATTAGTAACACATTTTTCAAATGCTCCAACACCAGGTATAATAATGTGAGTAGCTTTTTCTAAATCGTTTTTATCATTCGTAATTACAGCATTTGCACCACAATATAAAAAGGCATTTAAAACAGATTTTAAGTTGCCCATGCCATAATCAACGATAGCTATCATACATTAAGATTAGATTTTTCCCATCTTTTAAACTGCTCCAAAGCCTCACTTCTGTCCATTTTTCCATCTTTGCTCCATTGGTCGTAATCGGGTAATTGTTCTCCCAACTCGGCTTCAAAAGCATTCCATTTCCATGGAGAAATAGTGTGGCTTTCGGCTACTTTATAAAATTCTTCTTCGGTAAGCCCAATAAAATCTAAGAATATAGATAAACTTGGCGGTGTTTTACCTTCATATTTTTGAAGCATTTCTAATCCCTCATTTCTTTCTAATCTTCCATGCCTTACATCTATTGAAGCTAAATGTGTTGGTCGGGTATAACCTCGTTTAATATATTTGATAAAATCTCTAACACCTTGCATATAGCATTCAATTTTTTCATATTGATATTCAGGTGGAACATTTTCTACTCTATCACCTTGCCATCCTAGCTCATTCATAATTATTTCTGATTGTTTTTTTACATCCCAAGAAATATATGAACCCAAACAAACAGAACGGTAGTTTAATGCCTTCAGTTCTTTTAATGGAGGATATGTATAAGGTTTTAAATCACGCTCATCCATTTTATCTCCAATTCTTACTGCCATATCTAGCGCAGTAATTCCCAAATTTACATATCTATTAAATCTTTTTTCATCCACTTCTTCGGGCTGGTCATAACTAAAGTATGAGGTATATTCAGCAGATGGTTCTCCCCAAAATATCAATGGCACTTTATGCCTTAATGCAGCCCACATTGGATAAGAAAAAATACCAGTATGGCAATGCCAACAAAAATCACCTTTTTCTAAAAAACTTTGCAACATTAATTTTTGAACAACCTTCCAATTGGGTGTAAAAGTAAGAAAATCAACACCTAATTTTCGAAGTACTTTAGTTGTATTGTCATTCAAATTGGGTCGTAAAAAACCATGGTCGAACCTTACTACCAATGGTTTTATATTATATTCTTTCATCAAGTAATATAAAGTCCAAGTGCTATCTTTTCCTCCTGAAAATGGAATAATACAATCGTAATCATATTTTCCTCTGTGTTCTTCTATTAATTGTGTTAATTCTTCTTTTCTTGCATCCCAATTTATTTTTTCATTTTTAAACTCATTTTGTCTACAAATATTACAAATACCTTCTTCATCAAACAGAATAGTTTCATGCGTTTCTGGTAATAAACATTTTTTACATCTTCTTAAATTATTTTCCATTTTATTTTATTTTATAAATCGCCATCCTAGCTACATTGCAATAATCGTTGTTGTATTTTCCATGATTTAAATATAAGCCTTCTTCATCAAAACCTAATTTCTTATATAATTCATAGGCCGGTTTATTGTTCGAAACTACACCTAAATAAACTTTTCTTAATTCTAGTTTAGAAAAACAAAAATCAATAACTGCTATGCTAGCCTCTTTAGCATACCCTTTTCCCCACTCTGTTTTATCACCCATTAAAATTCCATATTCTCCATATTGATGATAGAAATTAATAGGATCAATTTTAATATTCCCAATATGCTTGTCATTACTTTTTAAACAAATAGCCCAAAAATAAATTTTATTTTTTACAGCATTTTCAACATAATGAGTCAATTTTTCCAATGTTTGCTCTTCATATATTTCTAAATATTGATTTACATCTTTGTCATTCAACCAAGCGCAATAATTCTCGGTTGCAAATTCAATTTGCATTGGCTTTAATATCAAGTTATCTGTTTCAATTGCTACCAATTATTTATAAAATTCGTTTATTTTTTCTATGACGTAATTTTGTTGTTCTATACTAAGACTTGGAAACATTGGAATACTCAAGCATTGTTCATAGTATTTTTCTGCCTTAGGAAAATCGCCTTTTTTATAGCCTAAATTTTGATAATAGGGCATAGTATGTACAGGGATATAATGCACCTGTGCATATATTTGATGGGCTTTTAAAAAATCATAAAGACCAAGTCTATTTTCTACTTTTATAACATATAAATGGAAGGCATGCCCTTCTGTATAGTTGGGTAAAATAATATGCGCATTATCCTTGAAAGCCATATCATATCTAGCCGCTATTTGTTTGCGTTTTTGTAAGCCTTCAGCAGCTCTGCTCAATTGGGTTATGCCTAATGCACACAACATATCAGGCATACGGTAATTGTAACCTAATGTTTGCATTTCCATATACCAGCCACCCTCATTTTTTGTCATAAGCGATGCGTCTTTGGTAATACCATGTGTGCGTAGCATCAAAAGTTTTTGGTACAATGCTTTATTATTGGTGGTTATCATTCCGCCTTCGCCTGTTGCTACATGCTTTACAGGATGAAAAGAGAAGATAGCTAAATCTGCAAAATTACCATTGCCGCAGTTTTGTTTTTTACCTTTGCTATCTATAAAATATCCACCTGGTGAATGACACGAGTCTTCAATGATCCAACAATTATATTGATTGGCTATTTCTCTTAATTTTTCAAGATTTACAGCATTGCCTGCAAAATCTACTGGAATAATGCCTTTTACTCGAGGGTCGGTTTTTAAAATATTTTCTATTTGTTCAAAATCTATTAAAAAACTTTCTTCGTCAATATCCGCAAATAAAACTTCCCCATCGCAATATCTTACACAATTGGCACTTGCAGAAAAGGTAATGGGTGTAGTTATTACTTTATGTCCTTTTTTTACATCTAAAGCCAAGGTACATAAATGCAAAGCTGCAGTACCGTTGGCAACTGCTACTGAGTATTTACAACCAATATATTGCGCAAAAGCATTTTCAAACTCAGCAATTTTAGGTCCTTGGGTTAAATAATCAGATTGCAAGACAGAAACCACAGCATCAATATCTGCTTGTGTTATGTTTTGTTTGCCATATGGTATTGGTTTTTGTATCAATTATAAATTATGAATTTCCATTAATGCCAGAAGTTGCTCGGCATTTACCCATTCAGTATTACTGCCTGATGTATAACTAAAACCTTCAGGCACTTTATTGGCTTTAGTTTCAGCTATAAATTCATTTAAACTAAAGCTAGTTACTTGAGGTAAAATGGCATAATACTTCCCTAAATCATAAGTACTAAAAGAATCAGATGCTGTTATCATTTCTTCATGCACTTTTTCACCTGGGCGAATACCTACTATTTTATGTTCACATTCAGGGCCTATGGCTTTGGCCACTTCGGTAATTTTATAAGAAGGGATTTTAGGTACAAAAATTTCGCCACCCCAAGCAGTTTCCAAAGCATTTAATACCATATCTACCCCTTCTTGTAAAGAAATATTAAATCGGGTCATATTAGGGTCGGTTATAGGCAAAACACCATCTTTCTTTTTAGCTTTAAAAAAAGGAATAACAGAGCCATTAGATCCCATCACATTGCCATATCTCACTACAGAAAATTTGATATTTTTAGTACCTCTAATATTATTAGCAGCAACAAATAATTTATCGGAACATAATTTAGTAGCGCCATATAAATTGATAGGCGCACAAGCTTTATCAGTAGATAAGGCAACCACACGCTCAACATCCGTTTCTAAACAAGCATTTACAACATTTTCAGCACCTAAAACATTCGTTTTTACACATTCCATTGGGTTGTATTCGGCAATTGGCACATGTTTCATTGCAGCAGCATGAATCACATAATCAACACCTTTCATGGCTTTTTTCAAACGGTCAAAATCTCTTACATCGCCAATAAAATAGCGCATGGCGGGGTATTCTACATCTGAATACTCTTGTGCCATTTGAAATTGCTTTTGCTCATCGCGCGAATAGATAACTAAACGCTTAACTTGTGGATATTTTTCTAAAATATTTTTAGTAAGATGCTGCCCCAATGAGCCAGTTCCTCCTGTTATTAGAATCGATTTATTGTTAAGAGTAAACATTTTTTGTTTAGAGTGCGAAAATACGTTTTTAAAAGAATATTTGCAAAGGGAAGAAAAAGGAGATAAATAAGTCAATAGTTTTATCAAAATAGGTCATCTGAAAAATGTACTCATCTATTCATAATTTGATTTATATTTCAGATTCTGAATCTTTTTTTAGAGCAAAAAAGTTCAGAATGACTAACAGGTTTGAAGTAAAAATTCACCTAATGAAACCATCGTAGCCGTCATTCTGAAAAATGTACTCATTTATTCAGAATCTTTAGAATGCCAAAACAATAGCCTTCATTTTGAATAATGTAAAAATTGATTCAAATTTCAACTTTTATTTTCTACTTCAACAAAGTAAATGTCCCACGCAATGTTTGCTTGGTTCTATTGCAGTTTCTGTATTCAACAATATAAACATATACATCTTGACTCACGTCTTGATTTTTAAATTTACCATTCCAAGAATAGCCATTATCGTTCTCAAAAATAAGCTGCCCCCATCGATTAAAAATTTTAATTACCGTATTGGGTTCCTGTTTCTGAAATGGAAAATATTCATTAACAGCATCATCATTAGGGCTAAAAGCATTGGGAATAAAGTATGCAATATCACTCGCATCTTTACCAATTGCAATAGAATCTATTGACTCACACTTATTGGCACTAGTGGCTTTGCACCAATAAATACCACTATTTTTAATTTCTAAAATTGGATTTATAGAGCCATTATTCCACAAATAGCTTACAAAACCTAAGGAAGCATTGATGCTAAACGGGCGTGCAAAGCAGACATTGGTATCTCTTCCAATATTTAAAGGGATAGGCGTTTCTTGCCCAATTACAAGACTGTCTGAAAGCCATTGGCAACCATTAAAAGTATTAACAATATAAGTGTTTGGTAAGCTGACATTAATACTTGCTGAGGTGTCTCCAGTGTTCCATTTTATGGATTTAAAACCACTGTTTACTGAAAGTATTTTTGTAAAATTTTCACAATAAACAGTATCAATGCCTAAACTTAAGTTGCCATTAAAAGTTTTATCTGCTATAAAAAGCGAATCTTTGGCAATGCACCAATTAGAATCGATTACTTCTAATTTAAAAAAGCCTATTTGCAGGGGAGTAATGTTTTGTAAAATATCCCCTGTATTCCACAAATAACTTTTCATATTTGGCGGTCCTTTTAGCTGAAAGTTTGTATTGAAACAAATGCTTGTATCATTGCCTAAATTAAATACAATGGGTTGTGCTATTTTAATTTGAATAGTATCGGCAGATTCGCCACACTTATTGGTGCCTTTAAGCCAATAAATACCGGCATTAGATATAGTTATTGCGTTAGTTGTATCGCCTGTATTCCATAAGTACCGATTGAAAATATTGGGACCTTTTAGTGCATAGGATTTATTTGAACAAATGGTGGTATCCTTGCCTAAGCTAAAGGCTTGATTTACACCCAAGGAATCTATTTTAATGGTATCGTTTTGTAGTCCACAAATAGCGGTGGTTTTTAAAATATGAGTGCCAAATTTTTTTGGTTGATAGTTGCTAAAAGTATCTGTTATAGAATTATTCCACTGGTATTTATTGGCAATAATATTACTTTTTAATTTAAAGTTTAACAGATTACAAAGGGCAGTGTCTTTGCCTAAATTTGGTTTTGGTGAGGCATTAATTTTAACTGTATAAAATAGTGAATCTTTTGCACAAACACTATGACTATAAACTAACTTTACCTTATAAGTTCCAGTATCTTTATATATAAATACTGTAGTAAATTTAGTGCTTTTAGAATTTAAATTATCCCCAAAATACCAAGTTGCGCTAGTTACAATTAGAGAATCCGTAAAGCTAAAACTACTTATTTTATTGAGGCATCCTTCTTTAATTAATATTTTATTATTGGTAGATTTAGTAGAAAAATAATTAGGTAAAATATTGGGGAAACCAAAGCGGCATCTACCATTCACTAAATTTACATTGTATTGAGAGAATCCGCAAGAGCTTCCAATTATGTTGGGAAAATCAACACAAGAAAGGTACTGACTTATTCTTGATCCACAGTACATTTTGCCATTATTGGCAATTTGAATAGCGCCACCATATGTTCCTGCTAAACTTCCAATATTCGTTTTTGTAGCTTTAATTGTAGTTGCACTTTTACTCTTCAAGGAAAATTGTTCTATATTATTTCCATACAATTCTGATATATACAAAAGTTGGCTATTTGGAGAAAATTCTAATCCGTAAGGATTACTCAAGTTATCGATTAATATAAAATTACTTAACTTTCCAGAAGCATTATCAAAATCAAATAATTCAACTTTCTTGGTATAGCCAATAGCAGCTGCTAACATTCTGCTATTAGGCGAAATTTTCATGAACCCAGAGCAATCTGATTTTGTAGGATGTCCATGATTATGGTTACTCCCAATATTAGTAGTAACAGGAGTTGAGTTTAATCCATTTTTATCAAATTGGTAACTTAAAAATTTATTAGAGTTGTATTCATGCACTACTATCCAATAGCTATTATTGTCGCAAGAGCGCGCAACCGAAATTTTTTCTGTTAACCCATTTGTTAAGTATACATTTTTAGTTACTACTTCTCCCAATCCACCTTGCTTGTTTATGTCTATAATACTATATTGAAATCCATCTGTTCCTACATAATCATCTAATGTAAATACATAGTATAAATTATAACTATTCGGTTTTTTTACAACTATACTTGATTGAGTGGATGAAAGATTTCCTTTTAATCCACTTCCATTTGTCATTACTTGGTGATTTTTATTCCAAATATAACTACCATCTGTGTAAAATAATAAATTACCCGCTGAATCTGAAATACTGGTACAACCTTCATCGGTGGCCAGTGCACTACCTGTAAGTACTTGAGGGTTGCCAGTTTTAAAACTAATGGCTGCATAATCTCCAAAAAACCAGTTGTCAGCTTCTTTTTGAGCGTTACACTCAAGAATAAAAAATAAGCTTAAAAGTATAATAATTCCTTTTTTCAAAGCGTTTCAAAAATACAAAAATTATGTAAATTTTATAATACCGTATCCAAAACGGTTAAAATTCGTTCTGTACTTTTGCCATCCCATAATGGTGGTATTTCTCCTTTTTTAAATGTGCCATTCATAATTTGTGTAATGTAAAAATTAACATCATCGATAGTATAAGGCACCAAAACATTGCTGCCAATAATTACTGTACTTGGGCGTTCAGTATTATTTCGTAGGGTTAAACAAGGTATTTGCAAAAAGGTAGTCTCTTCTTGAATACCACCACTATCAGTTACCACAAATTTGCAATTGGCTGTTAATTGCTGAAATGAGAAATAATCCATTGGCTCACTAAATATTAAATTTGGTAGGTTCTCAATTTCATGCCAAAGTTCAAATTGTTTAAGTTTAGCTATGGTGCGGGGATGAATAGGAAACACTAATTTCAATTTTTCTGTAATTGATTTTATAATGGCTATTAATGTCTTTAATCCCTCTTTTTCATCTACATTGCTAGGGCGGTGCATGGTCATTAGTGCATAGTTTTGTGGCGTTAATTGGTACTCCTCTAAAATAGTATTTTCTTTTACCTGTGGTGCAAATTCCACCAAGCTATCTATCATGGTATTGCCCACAAAATGAATATTATCAGCATTTCTACCATCTTTTAATAGGCTATCTATACCGCTTTGTTCGGTTACAAAATATAAATCAGATATTTCGTCTGTCAATAAACGATTAATTTCTTCAGGCATCGTTCTGTCGTAGCTTCTCAATCCACTTTCTAAATGCGCTACTTTAATGCCCATTTTATTGCCAGTTAATGCTGCGGCAAAAGTACTATTCACATCGCCTACCACCATAAGTAAATCAGGCTTATACTCTTGACAAACGCCTTCCAAGCCTACCATTACAGCAGCCATTTGGGTATTGGGTGTGCCTTGTCCTATATTTAATAAAAAATCTGGACGGAGATTAAATTGATCAAAAAATACTTTGCTCATTTTTTCATCAAAATGCTGCCCAGTATGAACAAACTTAATATCTAAATTTGGGAATTTAGCGGCTACTTTTTTAAACCGGGTTACTTTTATAAAATTAGGACGTGTGCCTACAACAATTAAAATTTTTTTCACTGTAAAAAGATATTATTCTTGAGGCAAAAATAAGCGTTTAAAACTTTATTCACTAAAATTAAGGTTAAATTAACCTATTTTTGCTGAAAATTTTAAGTTGAAAAATAATAATTGGAAAACAACATGTTAAATATCGTTTTATTTGGTCCTCCAGGTGCAGGCAAAGGCACACAATCTGTTAAATTAGTTGAAAAATTTGGTTTGGTACATCTTTCTACAGGCGATGTATTTAGATACAATATTAAACATGAAACTGAATTGGGTAAACTTGCAAAATCTTTTATAGACAAGGGCAATTTGGTGCCCGATGAAGTAACTATTGATATATTGAAAAGAGAAGTAGAAAAACATCCAATAACTAAAGGTTTTATATTTGATGGTTTTCCTCGCACCATAACTCAAGCAATAGCTTTAGATACTTTTTTAAACACAAAAAATACCAGTATTGCCTTAATGTTAGCTTTACAGGTAGATGAAAATGAGCTAGTAAAACGCCTATTAATAAGAGGAAAAGACAGCGGAAGAGCTGATGATACGGATGAGCGTATTATTAGAAACAGAATAAATGTGTACAATGAACAAACATCTGTAGCAGCAGAGTTTTATAATACGCAAGGAAAGTACCATGCAATTAATGGTACAGGCAAAGTAGATGAAATTTTTGAAAGATTAACTGAATCTATTGAACAAATTTTAGGAAAATCTTCCTAAAAAAAATGTTCGAAAAAAATCAATATTCAAAAATCCTTAAAATCAAAAATAACTTGTGGCTGAATCAAACTTTATAGATTACGTAAAAATATTTTGCAGAAGTGGTAAAGGAGGAAAAGGTAGTGGCCATTTTTACCGTGCAAAAGGCTTACCAAATGGTGGTCCAGATGGAGGCGATGGCGGAAAAGGGGGCGATATACGCATAAGAGGCAATGCCCAACTATGGACCTTGTTGCATTTGAAATACCGTAAACACGTGCATGCTTCTGATGGCAATCCGGGTGCAGATGCACAATGCACAGGTGCTAGTGGTAAAAATGAAATAATAGAAGTGCCTTTAGGAACGGTAGTGAAGAATGCAGAAACTGGAGAAGTTTACTTTGAAATTACAAAAGATGGCGAAGAGAAAATAGTGATGAAAGGCGGTAGAGGTGGTTTAGGAAACGTACACTTTACAACCTCCACAAAACAAGCACCAACATACTCTCAGCCTGGAGAACCATCGGTAGAAAATTGGTGTATTTTAGAATTAAAAGTATTGGCAGATGTAGGATTAGTAGGGTTTCCAAATGCAGGAAAATCTACTCTTTTGGCTTCAATATCAGCAGCTAAACCAGAAATTGCCAATTATCCATTTACTACCTTAGTGCCTAATTTGGGTATAGTGGAATACAGAGATTACCGTTCATTTATAGTAGCAGATATTCCTGGAATAATAGAAGGCGCGCACGAAGGCAAAGGGCTAGGCGTTAGATTTTTAAAACATATTGAACGTAATGCTTTGTTGTTGTTTTTAATTCCAGCAGATAGTTCGGATATTAAAAAGGAATATAAAGTTTTGTTAAATGAATTAAAACAATTTAACCCGGAATTATTAAAAAAGGAAAGGGTAGTAGCTATAACAAAATGTGATATGCTAGATGAGGAATTATTGAAATTGATGAAA